>JBBRNS010000084.1:0-15197 GCA_038230175.1 Burkholderiales bacterium | reverse complement strand
CGTGGTGGGTGATGTGCTGGGTCGTTTTCACCCGCACGGCGACCAGGCGGCCTATGACGCGCTGGTGCGTATGGCGCAAGATTTCTCCCAGCGCTACCCGCTGATCGACGGTCAGGGCAATTTTGGCTCCCGCGACGGCGATGGCGCTGCCGCCATGCGCTACACCGAGGCGCGCCTTTCCAAAATCACCAGCCTGCTGCTGGATGAGATCGACATGGGTACGGTGGACTTTCGTCCCAACTACGACGGTTCTACGGAGGAGCCCTGCCAGCTGCCCGCGCGCCTGCCCTTTGCGCTGCTCAATGGTGCCAGCGGCATTGCCGTGGGACTGGCCACCGAGATACCTAGCCACAACCTGCGCGAAATTGCCGATGCCTGCGTGGCGCTCATCAAGACCCCAGCCCTGTCGGAAGCCGAATTGTTCACGCTGGTGCCGGGGCCCGACTACCCCGGTGGTGGGCAGATCATCAGCAGCGCGGCGGACATTGCAGATGCATACCGCACGGGTCGTGCATCGCTCAAAGTGCGCGCCCGCTGGAAGATCGAAGAGCTGGCCCGTGGGCAATGGCAACTGGTCGTGACCGAGCTTCCACCGGGCGTAAGCAGCCAACGTGTGCTGGAAGAAATTGAAGAGCTCACCAACCCCAAAGTTAAGGCGGGCAAAAAGGCGCTGAGCCAAGACCAAACCCAATTGAAGGCCAGCGTGCTTAACGTGCTGGACGTGGTGCGTGACGAATCCAACAAAGACGCCGCCGTGCGCTTGGTGTTCGAGCCCAAGACCAGCCGAACCCAACAGCAAGAGTTGATCAATACGCTCTTAGCCCACACCAGCCTAGAGACCTCGTCCCCCATCAACCTGACCATGATCGGGCTGGACGGTCGTCCTACGCAGAAGTCGTTCCGACAGATGCTGACCGAGTGGATTGCTTTTAGGCAAACCACGATTGAGCGGCGTTCACAGCACCGCCTCACCAAGGTGCTAGACCGCATCCATATTCTGGAAGGCCGCCAAACGGTGTTGCTCAACATCGACGAGGTGATTGCGATCATCCGCCAAGCGGACGATCCCAAGGCGGCCCTGATTGCGCGCTTCAACCTGTCAGACCGGCAGGCCGAAGACATACTTGAAATTCGCCTGCGGCAATTGGCGCGCTTGGAAGCCATCAAGATTGAGCAAGAGTTGTCCGAGTTGCGCGGCGAACAAGGCCGGCTGGAAGAAATTCTAGGCAACCCCGCAGCACTGCGGCGCCTGATGATTAAGGAGATCGAGGCAGACGCAAAGACCTTTGCCGACCCCCGGCGCACCTTGATTCAGGCGGAGAAGAAAGCCGTGTTGGAGATCAAGGTGGTGGACGAGCCAGTCACCGTGGTGGTTAGCCAAAAAGGCTGGGTGCGTACGCGCACCGGCCATGGCCACGAGTCGGGCAGTTTTGCCTTTAAGGCGGGTGATGCGCTGTATGGCACCTTTGAGTGCCGCAGTGTGGACACCTTGCTGGTGTTCGGCTCCAACGGGCGGGTGTATTCGATTGATGTGTCGCTCTTACCCGGCGGGCGGGGCGATGGCCAGCCGGTTACTACCCTGCTGGAGCTGGAAACTGGCACCCAGTTGCTGTATTACTTCGCTGGGCCCGCAGCAGCCACACTGTTGCTCAGCAGTAGTGCGGGCTACGGCTTTATGGCCACGGTGGACAACATGGTTTCGCGCCAAAAAGCCGGCAAGGCTTTTGTGGGTTGCAACGACGGCGAAACGCTGTGTTGTCCTTCGCTGGTGTCGGGCGCCCAGGGCAAGGTGCTGGTCGCTGGCACGCCGGCCTCCGTGGTGCTACCGGCCACCCATGTGGCCTGCGCCTCGACCGGCGGGCGAATCCTGACGTTTGAGATCACAGAGCTCAAGGCCATGGCCAAAGGTGGGCGCGGCCTGATGCTGATCGACCTGGAGGCCAAAGACACGCTGGCCGGTGCGGCCGCCTACACCCGCAGTGTGCGCATTGAGGGTATTGGGCGCGGCGCCAAAGAGCGGGACGAGACGCTGGAGATTCGCAGCCTGAACAACGCCCGCGCTGCACGCGCACGCAAAGGCAAGGCGGCGGACCTGGGGTTTAAGCCGAGTAGCATCAGCCGGGTGGAGTAGTAGGGTGCTCTTTGCTATTTAGCGCAGCGTAATCTCGACCCGACGGTTGCGCGGCTCGGCCACCTCGTCGGCGGTGGGCACCAGCAGGTTGCGCTCACCGTGGGACTCCACACTCAGCACCACGTCTTGCAGGCCCAGCTGCCGCAGCTCAGCCGCAATGGCATTGGCGCGCTCTCGGGCTAGTGCTTCATTGGCTTCGGCCTTGCCTTGGGTATCGGTGTGGCCGATGACCGAAACATCCAGACTGTTTCGGGATTTTGCGCGCTCCAGCACCGTGGCCAGCACCCGTTTCGATTCAGCGGTGAGTTCGCTGCCTTGACCAAAATAGAGTAAAAAGTGTTCGGGTAGCTGTGGGCGGGCTGCCATGGCGGCGCCAAAATCACGCTTCAGTTGAGATGGGTCTACTGCAAATGGCTGTGTGCTGCCGTCCAGTGCCGCACCGCTGCTGGCTTGCGACAGCACTTGGCTTCCCTTGTCGCCTGTTACGGTGATTTGGCCCACACTGCCGTCTGGGCTGGGCAGCAGCACCGCATACGACCCAGGGCCCGCGCAGGCCGTTAGCAGCGCGGTCAGAATCAGGGCGATGTACGTTGCTGCACGGTCGTTGCGGCGGCTCATTGCATGTCCTCTACTTTGGCGACGAACTGCGTGCCACGCACGCCGATGATGCCGGTGGGTGTCTTAATCGTCACCGCATCGGGTTGCAGTTTTGCGATGACGCCCGACAGGTAGTTCAGCGTGCCCTTGACCAAGCGGGTGCTGAGTTTGAGCTGGCCTCGCGCGGGGTCGTACAGATATTGGTCGACCATCAATTCGGTGTTGGGGCCAAATGCCATGACGGTGTCGTCTTTGAAGGTAACGCCCAGCGAAGCCTTGGCGTCTGTTTTGATCTGGCTGCCCACCATGACCGCTGTGCCTGGCTGGGCTTTGGTGGATTCCCCGCTGGTAATGACCCAAGCGTCGCCCGTCACCGTCTTAACGTAGCCTACCGCCTCGGCCGCGACCTGGGCCCGTGCCCACATTGGCAGTGCAAGCAGCGCAAAGATTGACAGCAGCATAAGGCCGAATACCGCGGACCAAGTGGGCCGAGTGCTGCTGGCGCGCAGGGTTTGTGGGCGTGGTTTCATACGGAATTCCTTGTTGCAGACCATGATACCCAGCTCTTCCAATTTCGCATGGGTGTTGTCATTTGCTGTGGGTGTGCTGCGGGTTAACTTGGCTTTGTCGCCTGAAAAATTATTTTGCTAGTGCTGCATCTGTTTGCCAAAACACCCCGTTCTACCAGTAGGACGCAATAATGTGATCCCCTTATCCACACTTTTGGGACTGAACCATCATGAAAAAAACTTCTCGCTTCGCTGCCACCGTATTGACTCTGTTGCTGGCCGCTGCAGCCCACGCACAGCCCGCCATGCAAAGTGGTGCGCTGGCCGATGCCGCTGGCCGCAGCGTCTACACCTTTGACAAAGACGAGACGGGCAAGAGCAACTGCTCCGGCGGCTGCTTGGCGGTGTGGCCTGCGTTTGTCGCAAAAGCCGAGGCAATGCCCAAAGGCGAATTTGGCATCATCGAGGCCAACGGCGTGCGCCAATGGACGGTCAACGGTAAACCTTTGTACTACTTTGCAGGCGACGCCAAGCCGGGTGACCGCAATGGTGACGGCAAAGGTGGCACTTGGCATTTGGTCACGACCAAGCCGGTTGCCCAAGTTGCACCGGCCAGCACTGGCTATTCCTCTGCCTACTAACTGCAGCAACATGCGCAGCAGCACCATGGCGACTATCAAAATTTTGCCCGCTGCTGTACTGGCTGCAGTGCTTTTCGCCGCACTGGGCCCCGGCGCGGCACAGGCGCAATCGTTTCGCTGCAAAAACGACCTCGCCAATGTGGGTGAGGCCAAGGCGGCCGTTTTTCAAAAGTGCGGCGAGCCGGTTTTTAAAGACGCCTTTTGCAAGCCCGCTAGTGAAGTGCGGTCGCCCCAGGTCATTGGCAATGCAACGGTGGTGGTGGTGGGTTGTGAGAACGTGGACGAATGGACCTACAACCCCGGCTACGGCCAGTTTATGACCACGCTGCGGTTTGAATCGGGTAAGTTGGTGGCGATCCGTTATGGCGACCGCGTGAAATGAGGTGGCACGCTGTGCCCAATGGGCCTCTTAAGTGACAAACAGGTGGTCTTGTAGGTAGGCCACAAAGGTCGTGGTTTTAAGCGGCAACCATTTGCGCGCCGGGTACACGGCGTAGACCGATGGGCCGGAGTTTAGGCGGTAGCTGGGCATCAGCTCCACCAAGGCGCCGCTGTCCAGCTCGGGCGCTACCAGCAAGCGGTCCAACACCGTGACCCCTGCGCCACTGCAGGCGATGGCAGCCAGCGCCATGCCGTCGTTGACGCGAATCGCGCCATTGGCCCGCACCGCAATAGATTTGCCGGCTTTAACAAAACTCCAGGCGTCCCACACGGTGCTGCCGCTGACATACAAAATGCAGTTGTGCTGTGCCAGGTCTGCTGGCTCCTTGGGTGTGCTAACGCGCGCCAAGTAGCTAGGGGCCGCCACCAACACACGGGGGTTGTCAGCCAATTTACGGGCGATCAGGCTGGAGTCTTCCAGGTGGGCGATGCGCACCGCCACGTCAATCTGGTCAGTAATCAAATCCGTCATGCGGTCTTCGACCTGAAGGGTTATCTCGACCAGCGGATAGGCCTGCGAGAACGCGGTAATCAATGGCACCAAGTAACGCTGGCCCAGGGGGCGAGGGCAGGCTACCCGCAGTCGCCCGCGCACCTCTTGCTGGAACTGACCGGTAATGTGTTCCACATTGGCCAAAGAGCGGTCGATCTGCTGGGCTTCCAGCAGCACCACCTCACCCACCTCGGTCAGGGTCAGCTTGCGGGTGGTGCGCTGGATCAGGCGGGCACCTAGATCGGACTCTAGTTTGGCTAACTGGCGCGAGATGACCGACTTGCCACAACCCATACGCGCAGCGGCTTTGCTGATGCTGCCGGCGCTGACAATGGTGGAGAAGGTGGTCAGGTGTTGGAGATTGAGCATCGTGGCAGTAAGCTATTGTTGATTCAGAAGCAACAGTATTGTGCCGGATTAGGGCTATGCGCAGTGTAAATTACGCCTTACAGTTCAAACCATGGGCGCCGTTGGTGTGCCCACCATTGATTGTTAACCCACCGGAGTCTCCCCATGCAAGAAGCCCAGTCATCCACTGCTACCCCCCTTCTGGAAAAGCTGCAGTGGCGCTATGCCACCAAGGGGATGAATCCCGACAAAGCCGTGCCCGCTGACAAGTTGGAGCGCATTTTGGAGGCCGCGCGCCTGGCGCCAACGTCCAGCGGCTTGCAGCCGTTTGAGATCATCGTGGTGTCCAGCAAAGCGGTGCGTGAGCAGATCAAACCCATTGCCTGGAACCAGGCCCAGATTACCGACGGATCGCACCTGCTGGTGTTTGCCGCGTGGGACGACTACACGGCCGATCGCATCAACATGATGTTTGACCTGACCAATGAAATACGCGGCATGAAAAACGAAGGTTGGGAAAACTACCGCCAGATGCTGCTCGGCAGCTACCCCAAGCGCGGTGCTGAGGTGAATTTTCAGCACGCGGCGCGCCAGTCATTCATCGGGCTGGGGGCTGCCTTGATCGCTGCCGCCTTTGAGGGTGTAGACGCCACACCCATGGAAGGCTTCGATCCTGCCGCCTTAGACACCATTTTGAAGCTGCGCGAGCGTGGTCTGCGCAGCGTGGCCATCATGCCCATTGGTTACCGCCAAGAAGACAAAGACTGGCTGGTGAACTTGAAGAAAGTGCGCCGCCCGCGTTCGCAGTTCGTCACCGAGGTGTAATGGTGCAACGGTGCAGTGGCGCTGAAGCCACTGCATTAACCATGTAGATTTAACTAAGTAATCGCCACGCGTTTGCCAAGGTCCAGGGTGCGCGTGGCCAGCACGGCACCCAGTGCGACGCACAAAGACGTCGCCACTGCAGGATGTTCGTGGGACAAGGCCTGAAAGCTTTCCGGTGTCATGGTCCAAACCTTGCAACCGGTGAACACCGAGACCGACGCGTTACGCGCCCCTTGGGTAAAAAATCCCCCTTCGCCGGCAACGCTGCCTGGCCCCAAAATTGCCAAATGCACTTGGCCGTTAGGGGCTTTCATGTCCACCTTGAGGTCGCCTGACTCTAAGAAATACAAGCGCCCATCATGGTCGCCCTGTGCAATCAGCAAGTGGCCGCGCTGCAGCGTACTGCTTGTGAGGTAGTCGCCCAGCACGCTCCAGCGCACGCTGTCCAAAAAGCGCCCAATGGCGTCGCTTTGGGTGTTGTGCTGGATCGCGGTGATCAATGCCTGGGTGTTGTGGTGAACGGCGGGGGCAATAGTGGCAGTCATGGTGGTTCTTTCTACGCACCGGGTTTTGGAATGCAGACAGGGTGTGTATTCCAAAGTATGGGCGCAGGCGCAGTCGGCGTCAAGATAGCCCCGGTTCGTGCCAATCAACGCCTGGAAAATTTAATGGCAATTCAGGCTCTAGCCCTCATATAACCTGCGTAAGAAGCTATAAAAATAATAGCATTATGTGACGCCGATACCAAAAACCGTGCCGTGTCCGGTGATGCCTCGCTCGGGTTGCTTGACTCGCCTTGTATGACTAGAGCGACTCAGGCTCCCAGCCGCCACCCAAGGCCTTGTGCAGTGCCACGATGGCCGCCAACTGGCTGCGCTGCACGTCGATCAAGCCGGACTGCGCCTGCGCCAAATCGCGCTGGGCGGACAACACTTCCAAGTAGCTGCTGTAGCCACCTTTGTAGCGCAGCTCTGCAAGGCGCAGGGTCTCCCGCAAGGCCTTTGTGCGTTCCGCTGTGGTGTCTGCAATGGCGCGTGCTGCATCGGCATTGGTGAGCGCGTCGTGCACGTCGCGAAACGCGTTTTGTACGACCTGCGTGTACTGGGCTACGGCTTGTCGTTCGCGCGCGTTGGCGCCAGCGACCAGCGCACCAATCGCCCCGGCGCGGAAGATGGGCTGCGTCAAATTGCCGATGAGGTTCCAAAACAGCGACGCTGGGTCGAACAAGTTGGCCATCTCGCGTGATTGCTGGCCCACGCTGGCAGTGAGGCTAAGTTTGGGAAAGTAGGCGGCGCGTGCCTGGCCAATATCGGCATTGGCTGCAATCAGTGCCTGCTCGGCGGCCACGATGTCGGGCCTGCGCGTGAGCAGGTCGGCTGACAAATCGGGCGGCACGGCTTGGGCACGCACCAGCATATCCAGCTCTAACCCGCGTGCCAGCACGGGCTTGGCAATATCCGCCGGTTGGCGGCCTAGCAAGGTCGCCAGGGCCGCTTCTGCATTGCTGCGATTTTGGGTGATTTGTTGCAGGGTCGCTTGCGTTGCGGCCGCTTCGGACTCGGCTTGGCGCAGGTCCAACGCGCCTACCAAACCGGCGTCAAACCGGCGCTTTTGAAGGCGTGCATTGTCTTGCCGCGTTTGCTGCATGGTTTTGGCCAGGGTGTATTGTGCGTCCAGCCCGCGCAGTGCAAAGTAGGCTTGCGCCACGTTGGCCTGCAAGGTGCTTAGCGCCACGCCTTGGTTGGCAGTTTGGGCCAGCAAACGCGATTGGGCCGCTGCGTCCGCTTTGGCGTATTTGCCCCAAAAATCAATTTCGTAGCTGGCAGTCAAGCCCAGTTGGCGGTCTTCTGAGATCGGGTTGGCCGCAGGGTTGAACGTGGCGGCGTTCTCACTGCTGCGCTTGCGGCTGGCACCGGCCGTTAAATCCACCGTGGGGTACAAGTTGGATTCATTTTGGCCCAGCAGGGCCCGTGCCTCAGCAATGCGAGCGCGGGCCAAGGCCAGGTCGGGTGACTGGGCAGTGGCTTCCGTGATAAGGCTGTTCAGCACGGGGTCACCAAAGCCCAACCACCAATTGGGCGCGATGGGCGTCGCTGCGGTGATGGCGGATACGGCGGCGGAGGGGGGCGACACGGGCTCTGGCAAGGTCAAAGCGGGCCGTTGGTATTGCGGCCCTACGCCATGGCTGGCGCACGCAGAGAGTGCCGCCGCTGCGACCAATAGCAGGGTGTATCGAAAAGATGTTGGAGTAGTTTTATGCATGCTTAGCTCCTTCGCCGTGCAGGCTGCCCGGCAAGTGGCCATGGTTGGGCTGGTTTAGGTGGTCAAAGTCTTCAGGCTTGCTTTTAAAGTTCCAGTCGTTGACCAACTTAAAAAACAGCGGCACTAAAAACACCGCCAAGAAGGTGGCCGCCAACATACCGCCCAGCACGCCGGTGCCGATGGACTGGCGCGCTGCCGCGCCGGCACCGCTGCTAAAAGCCAGTGGCACCACGCCCAGAATAAAGGCCAAAGAGGTCATCAAAATCGGCCGGAACCGCAGGCGTGCAGCCTCCAGCGCAGCGGCTACGGGCGACAGGCCTTCATGCACTTTGACAGTGGCAAATTCGACGATCAAGATCGCATTTTTGGCAGACAAGCCCAACAGCGTAACCAGGCCAATCTGAAAGTACACGTCGTTGGCAAAGTTGCGCAAATACACGGCCACCAGCGCGCCAAAGATACCAAAGGGCAGTGCCAGCAAGACCGACAACGGCAAGGTCCACTTCTCGTACTGTGCGGCCAGAATCAAAAAGATCATCACAAACCCGGCTGCCAGCGCCAAGCCGCTGGAGCCACTGCTGCGCTTTTGTTGGAAGGCAGCACCGCCCCAGTCGTAACCCACGTCAGCGGGCAACACCTTGGCTGCGGCGCGCTCCATGGCTGCAATCGCTTGGCCCGAGCTGTAGCCAGGCTTGGGGTCGCCCAAAACCTGAATGCTGGGCAGCGCGTTGAAGTGTTGCACCGAGTCGGGCCCGGACACAAAGCTCACCTGCGCCACATTGCGGATCTGGATCATTTGCCCGGTCTTGGACCGCACATACAGGGCGCCAATGTCGCTGGGCTTGGAGCGGAATTCGCCTTCGGCCTGCATCAACACCTGGTAGATGCGCCCACTCTTATTGAAGTCGTTCACGTAATAGCTGCCCAGCGTGGCTTGCAGGGTGTTGTAAATGTCGGCCACGGCAATGCCCATAGAGCGGGCTTTTTCGGTGTCCACACTCACAAACAATTGCGGCGAATTGGCCTGCCACAGGGATTTAACGCCTTGCAGCTCGGGCTGCTTGTTCGCTTCGGCCAGCAATGCGGGCAGCAACTGGGCCAAGCGGCGCACGCCCCCGTCCCCCTTGTTTTGCAGGTAAAACTCAAAGCCACCGGTTTGCCCCAGGCCCTGAATAGCGGGCGGTGCAAAGGCCAGCGGCAGGCCTTCTTTGATGCCGCCGGTTTTCATATAGGTCTCGCCCACCAGCTCTTTGGCTGACTGTGTGCGTTCGGCCCACGGGCGCAGTGGGAAGAACATGGTGGCTGCCGATGATTTCAATCCGCCGCCACCCAAGAAGTTCAGGCCCACCAAGCTAAACACGGTGTCGATATTTTTGTTGGGCGCCATAGCCGCTTCCACCTGCTTGACCACGCCGTTGGTTCGCTCCAGCGACGAGCCCTCGGGCAGGATCACTGCGCCAATAAAGTAACCTTGGTCTTCGTCGGGCACCAGGGCGCCAGGCACCACCTTGAACAGCAAGCCGGTCAGCAAGCCCATGCCCACAAACAGCAGTAGGCCCAATACGCCGCGTTTCAGGAAAAAAGCCACACCTTTGGTGTAGCCCCTAGTCAAGCGGGCAAAGCCATTGTTAAAGCCGGTGAAAAATTTGCCTTTTTTTTCATGGTCGGGCTTGAGCAGCACGGCGCACAAGGCAGGCGTCAAGGTCAGGGCCACTACGCCAGACAGGCACACCGCAATGGTGATGGTGACGGAGAACTGCCGATACAACTCGCCCGCCAGCCCACCCAAAAATGCGACCGGGATAAACGCGGCACACAGCACCAACACAATGGCAATCACCGGGCCGGTCACTTCGCGCATGGCCTCAATAGCGGCGTCGCGCGGGCTCATGTGCTCTTCTTGCATCAGGCGCTCTACGTTTTCTAGCACCACAATCGCATCGTCCACCACGATACCAATGGCCAGCACCATTCCGAACAGCGTGAGCGTATTGATGCTGTAGCCCAGCAAGTGCAGCCCTGCCATGGTGCCAATGAGTGACACCGGCACGGCCAGCGTGGGGATGATGGTGGCGCGCCAGCTTTGCAAAAACAAATACACCACGATAAACACCAGCACCATCGCCTCGGCCAAGGTCTTAACCACTTCGTGGATCGATTCGGTCACGAAGGGCGTGGTGTCATACGGTGTGGAGTAGGTCATTCCCTCAGGGAACTTGGCCTTGAGGTCTTGCAATGTTTTCTCAACGGCAGCGCGCGTTTCCAGTGCATTGGCACCGGTTTGCAAAAACACGCCGATTGGCACTGCCGGGTGGCCATTCACGCGGCCGTAGAAGTTGTAGTCCTTGCTGCCCAGCTCTACCCGGGCTACATCGCGCAGGCGCACTACGGCGCCCTTGTCACCACTGCGCACAATGATGTTGCCGAACTCTTCGGGTGCCAGCAAACGGCCCTTGGCGGTGACGGTGAGCGTGAGCTCTTCGGTGTTGTTGGGCGGCGCGCCGATCTTGCCTGCGGCGTATTGGGCATTTTGCTCGGTGACGGCGCTGCTAATGTCGCCTGCCGTAATGCCGAGCTGGGCCATACGGTCCGGGCGCAGCCAGATGCGCATGGCATAGTCTTTGGCACCAAAGATTTGCACATTGGTCGTGCCCGGCACGCGCTTGACCGCGTCCAGCATGTTTTGCGTCACGTAGTTACTGATGAACAGCGCGTCGTAGCGGTCATCGGGTGAATACACAGCCGCGACGACCAAAAAGCTCGACGAGCTCTTGGCCACGGTCAAGCCCTGGCGCTGTACCTCTTGGGGCAACTTGTTGAGCACCTGGTTGACGCGGTTGTTCACGTTGACGGCCGCAATATCCAGGTTGGTGCCCACGTCAAACGTCACGCTGACCACCACCGAGCCATCACCTGCGGAGGTAGAGCTTTGGTAAAGCATGTGCTCTACGCCGTTGATGGCTTGCTCAATGGGCGCGGCGACCGTGGTCTCAAGCACCTCGGCAGAGGCGCCGGGGTAGATGGCGGCAACCGTCACCACCGGTGGCGAAATTTCTGGGTAGCGCGATATGGGCAAGATGCGCATGGCAGCCAGCCCAGCCAGCACCAGAAACAGCGAGAGGACCGTCGCAAAGATCGGTCGATCGATAAAGAATTTGGAAAACATAATGCGACCCGCTTGCTATTTATTTAGGAGCTGCCGACGCAGATTCGGCGGGGGTCTTTGCACCAACTGGCGCTCCGGCCGTTGCAGCCACATAAGGCACGGGCTTCACAGTCATGCCGGGGTCGTGCGCCTTGATGAAGCCCTCTACCAGCACCCGGTCGCCGTCTTTTAGGCCCTTGGTAACAATCCAGTTGCCTTGGGTCCAGGCATCTAGTTCCACCGGGTGGGGCTCTAACTTGTCTTCCTTATTCACTACAAAAACCATCTTGCCAAATGGGCTGTCAATGACCGCGCGCTGTGGCACGCTTAACGATGCAGGTCGGGTAGCACCACTTAAAAACACCCGCACAAATTGGCCCGGGCGTAACACGCCATCGGGGTTGGGTAGTTCGGCGCGCATGTCAAAACTACCCGTTGTGGGGTTAACCCGCTCGCTGGCAAAGTTGAGCTTGCCCGGCATTGGGTACAGGCTGCCATCGGCCAGCTTCACCGTCACGGTGAAGCCCAGGCTGCCGTTGGCGGCACGTTTGCCCGGCACACTAAGTTGGCCGGCATTCAATTGCTTGTTCATGCGCAGCAGGTCGGCCTCCGACACACTGAAGTTCACCAGCATCGGGTTGGTTTGAACAATAGTGGTGAGCAAAGTATCGGTACCGCCCACCAGGCTTCCGTCTGCCTTGTTGGCTATTCCGGTAGTGCCACTGATAGGGGCGGTCACATGGGTATAGCCCAGGTTCAGGCGCGCCTCACTGGCCTGCGCCATGGCTTGCTGCAAGGTGGCACGCGCTGATTCGGCTGCTGATTTGCTGTCGTCAAACTCGCGCTGGCTCACTGCGGCTTCGGCTACCAGTGGCGCCAGACGGGCTTGATCGCGCTGGGTCTGGTTCACGCGGGCTTGGGCGACGGCCACGTTGGCCTCGGCAGCAGCCAACAGGTTGCGAAACGTGGCCGGGTCTAGCTCAAACAGGACTTGGCCTGCCTTAACGACTGCGCCTTCGGTGTAAACACGCTTTTGCACGATGCCAGAAACGCGGGCACGCACTTCAGTCTCGCGTGCGCCCACGGTTTGGCCGGTGTATTCACTCTCTATGGGTTGGGCTTTGCTGCTAACGGTAATGACCGACACCTCAGGCACCGGCATGCCACCGGGGCCACCCGCACCCGGCGGGCCTCCCGCTTTGCCGCAGGCTGATAGGGCAATGGATGCGGCCAAGGCTAAGGCAAACGGCGCTAAGTGGGAATTTGGTGTTTGTGGCATGGCAATCGGAACGTGATGTAAGTCAATAACAAAAGGTGCGGTAGTATCACATACATTCGTGAATGTTAAGTGATTGCACTGCATAACCGACAATACCGGAATTCCAAAAATAGTGATCCACCATGGTGAGAAAAACCAAAGACGCCTCTGACATCACTTACGCCAACTTACTGGCGGCGGCTGAGCAGTTGTTTTTTGAAAAAGGCGTGGCACAAACGACGCTGGCCGACATCGCCACCCAAGCAGGCCTGACCCGCGGTGCGATTTATTGGCACTTCAAGGACAAAACATCCCTGCTGAAAGCGCTGCTGGAGCAGGCAATGTTGCCGATGCAAGGCATGCTCAACGCGCTGGACGAAGGCCCACAGTCGGACCCCATGAGCGCCATTCGCAATATGTGCGTCCAGTCGCTGGTTACCCTGGCCCAGTCAACCCGACAACAACGTATTTTTACCATCTTGTTTCACAAGTGTGAAAACGTGGGTGACGTGGCCGGCATGTTGGGCGAAGAAATGCGATGCCGCGACGAATATTTAGACCGCACCAAACGCCTGTTGCTGCAGGCACAGGCCATGGGGCAACTTCCCGCCGATGCCGACGTCTCCTTGTGCATACAGCTACTGCACAACTTCATGGCCGGCACCAAGCACCAGTGGTTGGTGATGCAACCCCAGTATTCGCTGGAGCTAGTGGCACCAGCCATGGTGGACGCCGTGCTGGCAGGGCTAAAAACGATGCCCCCCAAAGCCATCCTTGCCGCAAAGTGTGCAGAAAATGGTTGAGTGATGCCGTCGTCTGGCAGCTTGAGGACTCGACTGAGCCAAAATGGCGAGCTGGGCAAAGGTTTATCAACCCTAGTAGCGGCGGTAGGCCTGCACGTGCATATTTCCAGTGAAACCCGCTATGCGTTCCAATCGAAACTTGGCCACCTTTTTCACTCGATCGTTGGCCACCCATTCCACATATCCCGGTCAGTATTTTGTGGTCGTTGCCGGGAGCGGACTTGATTCGAATAACCCCCCCTCCTTTGCGTGGCCAACTGCGAACCACTAATTAGCGGCTCCGTAACCTGGCTAATCGTCTTGGCCTTTCAATGCGCTTGTCATTCAAGCGTAAGCAACCGATATGTGCGCCTCAATCCACAAATCCAAAGGGCTTTTCTTGAGAACGCAACACAGTGCCGGTGACTCATCGTAGGCCGCAAAAAATCTCGCCGGTTGCTTAGCGGATGTGCACTTCGCCGACTTCACCAGCACCGGGTGATGTCTCGCCCGTTATCACGATCTTGGCATAGTTGTAGAGCTGAGTGAACTTGTTCACGTTCATGTCCCAGTAACGGGCATGAAGGATCTGCACCTCAATGAGCGCCAAGTCGGTATCCTCGACGCCACCTGGGAACCACTCGCTGGCCGTTTTCGTCCACAGGAGGCGCAGCTTTTCCGGATCATTGACAGCGCTGGCCTCGCCAGAAACGGAGACATAACTGTGGCTCCCTGGGTCGGCGAAGCAGACGTTTACGTTGGGGTCGATTAGCAGGTCGGATACTGGCGCGCTTCTGCGCGACATGAAGAACCACAAGCGGTCGTCCTCATCAACGAGCTGATTGCGCGTCGTCATCGGCTGCGAATGAAGATGGCCGTTTTGGTGCCGCGTCGTGAACATACCGAACTTGATGTCTTTGATGAGGTCCCAAAGTTGACTGCGGTTTTGTACGTCAGGGTTTGTCTCAGCGGTAGTCATTTTTGAATCCTTTTTAGTCAATTTGGTGCTCGTTGCATGGCAAGCACCAACTTCGACTGGACCTGCACGCTACTTCGCGTTGAATCCACATAGTCTTCGAAAAACGGCTGGCGGTCGGTGCGCTGGCACGCAGAGGCAGGTGAGGGCGCGCGACATCGAATGAGCCTCGCAAAAAATGTGTGCCAACGCACTGACGCGCCACAGTTTTGACCGCAAGCTGTAGACCTCATTCCCAGGAGAATTCCATGAACCTAACCGCCTCCATACCGGTGAATACCACCCCCGTCGACGAAGACCTTGTAGAGCAGGCTCAGCCTGGTCACGGCGTTCCCTCGCAGGACCCAGCGACCGCAGCCCAGTTTCCGTTGGATCCCGCGGAAGCCCAGCGCGAAGCCAATTCGGTATTGACGGGTGGCGGCCTGGTGGCCGGTGCGGCGAGCGGTGCGGCGATCGGCGCTGCGGTCGCTGGCCCCGTGGGTGTGGTGGTGGGTGGCTCGCTGGGTGCCATTGTCGGCGCGTTGGGCGCTGCCGCTGCGGGCACTCTGGTGAACCCGGAAGACTCTAGCAATGGTGGCAGCCAGCCGACCGCACAGGTGAATACAGTGAATGCGGCATCTGCGGACGACATTTGAATAGCGATGACCGCGCCCGCAGTGCTGAAGCAATTCGTGAGCGCGTTTGACCCCGCGCTGGTCGGCCTTACCGGAACGCCGGCTCAAATTGAGGCGCTCGCGGCAAAGTTCGGTGTCGTCTTCCAGGCGCAAAAGCCCGTCGGCAACGACGCTT
>JBBRNS010000083.1:0-15427 GCA_038230175.1 Burkholderiales bacterium | reverse complement strand
CTGCGCCGGGTGCTGCGCGATTTGCCTGCGGCCAAGACGGTCGAGGATGTTGAGGCGTTGCTGCCTTGGAATGTGCGCATAGCAGATTTATCGGGGGAAACGGCCGATTGACTTACTGGGGTTTGTGGAGCACTTACCATTGAGCGGCTCAAGACCGGCATAACCGGTGCCACCGACGCCATTGATCAAGGGATCGAGCGCGTGGGCACCAGCATTGATTCGTTGGTTGAGCAGGCGCTGGACCGTGTGGGCTTCCCCAAGGTCAACACACTGAACGACCTGATGGAGCGCCTGACCGAGCTGTCCAAAACGTTAGAGACGAAGATCCGAACCACCTTTAAGGCATAGTGAACGGGGGGCTTGCGCTCCTTGGTTTAGTCGACAATGTCATCGGGGGCGGGCTTGCGTTTGCGCCCTGTGATCATCGCCAGCACCAGATTCTCCTTGTGGTGGAAACTGGCTACCAGCACCCCAGCGATATGGACTGCAACCAAAATCAGCAGCCCGTTAGCGAAGGCTTCATGTACGGTTTGTAGCCGTTCATCGCCCCAAAACGTGTCGGTGTTTAGCATCCATCCGGATGCGCCCGTGGCGCAAATCAATGTGAGCAATGCCACGATCATGGCGCCGCCCGCAGGGTTGTGACCAAGGTGCCGTGCTTCGTTCCCGCTGGCAGTGGATTTCAAATAAGCGATGACTACTTTTGGGTGCTTCACAAAGCTGGAAAATCGGGCATTGGAAGACCCAACCATTCCCCAAACTAGCCGTGCGATGAGCAGCCCGCATGCGGTATACCCGGCCACGGTGTGTAGAGAATCGGGGTCTTTGGCGCCAAACCACGCCCAGGATACGGCGCCCACCAAACCCCAGTGAAACAAGCGAACATAGATGTCCCAAACACGAACCATGTTGCTTCCTTGTTTGGGATTCATAAAGTCGGCTCCTTATTTCTCACCAGCCTCGGCATTTTCCATTTGCTTAAGCGTTTCAGCGTTAAAAGCCAGGTTCTTGCGATGGCCGTCTTTGTCCTTTGCATAGACTTCGTAACAGCCTTTTTCGGTTTTTATTTTTTGAACTTTCATGCCCTCTGCCGTCAGCTTTTCTTCGAGTTTTGATTTGGGCTGCCATTGTGCTGCGGGCGCAGTGCTGCACCCAGAAGCGGCAAACGCTGACGTCGAGCCAAGGCAAGTGATGACGAGACCCAAACAAGTTGTGACCACTGACAATTTCATGTGTAACTCCAGTTGATAAAAGACAACTGAAGTATGGAAACGATTTCTTAAGGCATTCTGAAGCCCGCTTGGGCGACGCGCGATATGCACCGCGCGCACGAGAATCAGCCTTAGCTGGCGGTCGGGCGCGCTACAAAATCGCGCCGACCTTCTCGCCCTTTTCATACACCACATGCGCCCGGCCCACGATCAGGGGGTCGAGTTTTCCGATGTGGTCTACATCTTTGGTGCCATAGGGCAGCTTGTGTAGTACATAACGCATGGCATTTAAGCGAGCGCGTTTTTTGCAGTCGCTTTTGATCACGGTCCAGGGCGCGTCGGCGGTGTCGGTTTCAAAAAACATGGCTTCTTTGGCGCGGGTGTAGTCGTCCCATTTGTCCAGTGATGCCAGGTCCACCGGGCTGAGCTTCCACTGTTTCAGCGGGTGGCTCTCGCGCTCCTTAAATCTCCGGCGCTGCTCCTTGCGACTCACGCTAAACCAAAACTTGATGACGTGCACCCCGCTGCGCACCAGTTGGCGCTCAAACTCGGGCGTCTGGCGCATACATTCGGTGTATTCCGCATCGGTGCAAAAGCCCATCACCCGCTCGACTCCGGCGCGGTTGTACCAGCTGCGGTCCAGCAGCACGATCTCGCCCCGGGTGGGTAGGTGCTGCACATAGCGCTGAAAGTACCATTGCCCGCGTTCAACCTCACTGGGTTTTTCCAGCGCTACCACGCGGGCGCCGCGGGGGTTGAGGTGTTCCATAAATCGCTTGATGGTGCCGCCCTTGCCCGCTGCGTCCCGGCCCTCAAACACAATCACCACGCGCTGCCCGGTTTCTTTCACCCAGGCTTGCAGCTTGAGCAGTTCGACCTGCAAACGGTACTTCTGCGCCTCATAGCTGCTGCGGCGCATCAGGTTGCGGTAGGGGTAACCGCCGTCGCGCCAGTCGGCGCCCAGTTCTTCGTCGGGGTCGGCGCCTTTGGCGGGCTTGGTTTTAGCGCGGCCGGTCAACGCTGCGCGCAAGGCGCGGGCGTCGTCGGGTGATGCACCGTCCAAAAGGGCCCGAAGCGCCTTGGCGCGTTCTGCGGTAGCCACATTGGTCGGCGCCTGCAGCAGTTCCAGTGCGGCGGCGGCGGACTCGGTTTGGGCGGCGTAAGTGGCCTCCTGGGCCACAAACCGCTCCAGGGCCTTTGGGGTGGTGGACGGGGCGATGTCCCCGCGTGCCGCCAGACGCGGGGTGGGCGCGGCGGCGCGGCGGGAGGGGGCTTTGCGGGGCTTGGTGTTTGAAGTGGGCATGGCGCGCTGTCCTTGTCGTCATCGGGGCCGCTGGATGGCAGGCAAAACACCATGATACGGCCCGATCCCGCCCCAGCAGTGTTTATACCGGCCAGACCACGCCGTAGTCGTTCAGAATGGCGTCCAGTGGCATGTCGTGCGGTTCGGCCTCAAAATCGTCGACAAAGCCCACGCCATAGCCCAGGCCAACGGTGAAAGGTTTCGGTTTCAACGATGCCAGCATGCGGTCATAGAAACCGCCGCCGTACCCCAAGCGGTAGCCGCCGGCGCTGTACCCCACGCAGGGGGCAAACAACAGGGTGGGGACAATAACCTCAGTGTCTTTGGGCTTGGGAATGCCATAGGCATCCTCTTCCATCGGGCAACCGGGGTACCATGCATGAAAGGTCATGGTTTTGTGTTCTTTGTTGACCACCGGTATGCCAATGCGCCGGGGCTGGGGCTGGTCTAACAGCTCGCCGTCTTCTTTCCAGCGGTGCAGGGCCGGCAGGGGGTCAAATTCGCCCTTGATGGGCCAATACGCACCAATGACTGTGTCCGGCCGGCCCACCAACCAAATGCGCATGACCTGTTGCAACAGGTCGGCACGCTGTAGGCGGTCAGGCAGGTTGAGCCGTTGTTCAAGGAGCGCTTTGCGAAGGGCCTTCTTGGCCGCTACTTCCGATTCATCTGAGTTATCCATAATCCCCACATGCAGTTTTCAACCATTCTGACATCGATCGCCCTGGCAGGCGTAGCGATGTTATCGCCTTCGCTGTCTGCCAAGGCACAAAGCGTCGATTTCACCCGCTTTGACGACACCGTTTTGGACATGGCGCAGGCCTACAAAGTGCGCGATAAGCAACGCATGTCCCAGTTGTTGCCAACCCTACGCGGCCATCCTTTGGAGCCCTGGGCGGCCTATTGGGAATTGTCCGCACGCCTAGATGAAGCGCCCGTGCGCGAAATTCAAGATTTTTTTACCCGTTACAGCGGCACCTACCAAGAAGACAAGCTGCGCACCCAGTGGCTGCTGCAGTTGGGCAAAAACCGCGATTGGGCCGCCTTTAACCGTGAATACCCGCTCTACCGCATGAACGACGACCGCTCGGTGCGCTGCTACGCGCTCTTGGCCGAGCACCTGGCCAGCGGGCAAGACAACACCGAGCAGGTTAAAGACGTGTGGCTGAATTTGAAGGATGCGGACGAAGGCTGCGCCAGTGCCGCTGAGCAATTGGTGAAAGACCACACCACGTCCAACCAGATGGTGTGGCAGCGCGCCCGCTTGGGTATGGAAAACGACCGCCTGCGGATGGTGACCCAAGCGGTGGACATCGTGAGTCTCGATTCGCACAAAACCATCAACAGCATCTACCTCGACCCGGGCAAATACCTGAGCGACAAATACACCGCCCTGCGGTCCAAAACGCGCGAGCTGGTCTCACTGGCGCTGATCCGCCAAGCCTATATCGACCCCGATGAAGCCGCGGTCGAGATTGACAAAATGCGCTGGCGCGCGCAGCTTACCGCGGAGGAGCGCAGCTGGATTTGGGGCGCCATCGGCAAACGGGCCGCCCAAAAGCTGTCCAACAATGCGCTGAGCTACTTCGCCAAAGGGCAGCCAAGCCAAATGCATGAGGACCACCTGGCCTGGATGGCCCGCGCAGCATTGCGAGCGGGCCGCTGGGCGCAGGTGTTGGAGGCGATCAACGCCATGGCCCCTGCCCAGCGCAGTGACCCAAGCTGGACGTATTGGCAAGCGCGCGCGCTGCGGCTGCAAACCGCCTCACCCAGCGCCCAGGCGCAGGCGACGCAGCTGTTCCAAAGTATTGCGGGTGTGCGCGGCTTTTACGAGCAATTGGCGCTAGAAGAGTTGGGCCAGCGTATCACCGTGCCCGCCGCGCCACCGCCATTGACCGCGCAAGAGAAAGACGATGCGCTGAATAACCCGGGCCTGAGCCGCGCTCTGTATGCCATACGCATCGGTTTGCGCCCAGACGGTGTGCGCGAATGGAACTACACCACCAACCTGCACCAGCGCGGCGGCATGGACGACCGCAGCCTCTTGGCCGCAGCCGATCTGGCGTGCCGCAATGAGGTCTGGGACCGTTGCATCAACACGAGTGAGCGCACCAAGAGTGTGATGGATTTTGAACAGCGCTTTCCCATGCCGTTCAAGGCTGCCGTGCTTGCTCGCACCAAGCAAATTGGCCTAGACCCGGCCTATGTCTACGGGCTGATCCGGCAAGAAAGCCGCTTCATCACCGACGCCAAATCCGGCGTGGGCGCCTCGGGCCTGATGCAGGTCATGCCAGCCACGGCCAAGTGGACCGCGCGCAAGATTGGGTTGGTTAATTTCAAACCCCACCACATCACCGAGCGCGACACCAATATCGCCATCGGCACCGGTTACCTCAAGCTGGTCCTCGACAGTTTTGATGGCTCCATGCCCATGGCTGCTGCCGCCTACAACGCGGGCCCCGGCAGACCCCGTATATGGCGCGGCCAGACGGGTGCGCCGGTGCTAGAGG
This sequence comes from Burkholderiales bacterium, assembly GCA_038230175.1. Taxonomy (GTDB): domain Bacteria; phylum Pseudomonadota; class Gammaproteobacteria; order Burkholderiales; family Burkholderiaceae_C; genus Allorhodoferax. The sequence continues at coordinate 10,403 of JBBRNS010000083.1, read as the reverse complement.
CCGCCATCTGGGCCGAAAACGTGCCGTTTAGCGAAACCCGCGACTATGTCAAAAAGGTGTTGTCGAACACCACCAACTATGCGGCCATGATTACCGGGCAGTCCCAGTCTCTCAAAGCCCGTCTGGGCACGGTCGGCCCTAGCGGCGCCACGCCCGCCGCGTCCGCAGAAGAATTACCATAGGCCCTCAGCGGCCCGCACCGTCACGACCCTAAGGAGAACACCATGCTGACTTTGTATATCGGTAACAAAAATTACTCGTCTTGGTCCATGCGCCCTTGGGTTTTGCTCAAACAGGCGGAAATTGCGTTCACCGAAGTGCGGGTGCGTTTTGACTCGTTTGACGTGGACTCGGCCTTCAAGAAGACGCTGCGCGGCGTCACACCCATCGGCAAGGTGCCGGTACTGGTCGATGGCGATCTGGCGATCTGGGACACCCTGGCCATCGCAGAATACCTGGCCGAGCAATACCCGGAAAAACACCTGTGGCCCGTAGACAAGGCCCAGCGTGCCCGCGCCCGCAGCGTGTGCGCAGAGTTGCATGCAGACTTCATCGCCCTGCGAACCCATTGCCCGATGAACATTGAAGCGCATTTGCCCCAAGCCGGCGCACTGGTCTGGCGCGACCAGCCGGGCGTATGGGTAAACGTGGCGCGCTTGGTGGACATGTGGGGCAGCCTGCTCAAAGCCCATGGCGGCCCCATGCTGTTTGGGGATTTCACCGTTGCAGATGCCTTTTACGCCCCGGTGTGCACCCGCATCAAAACCTACGCCCTGCCGGTACCAGACGACATCGGCACTTACATTGACCGGGTGCTCGCCTTGCCCGGCGTGGCCGCATGGATGGGGGATGCGCTGATTGAAAAAGACTTCCGCCCCTTTGAAGAGCCCTACCGCCTGCACGGCTGAGCGGCATGAAAACCTACCTGGTTGGTGGTGCGGTGCGCGACGCCCTGTTGGGCCTGAATGTGCAAGACCGCGACTGGCTGGTGGTGGGCGCATCACCCCAGACGCTGATTGACCTGGGTTATCTGCCAGTGGGGCGGGATTTCCCGGTGTTTTTGCACCCCGACTCCAAAGAAGAGTACGCCCTGGCCCGCACTGAGCGCAAAACAGCACCGGGCTACAAGGGTTTTGCCGTCCATGCCAGCCCTGAGGTGACACTGGAAGAAGACTTGGCGCGGCGCGACCTCACTATCAATTCAATAGCTGCTTGCGCACATTCTGCGAGGGCTACCGGCCAATTTGACATAAAAAAATGGCAAGCGACCGGCGCGCTAATTGATCCCTTCGGCGGGCAGGCTGATTTGGCGGCCAAGGTGCTACGCCACGTCACCCCCGCATTTCGCGAAGACCCGGTGCGTATCCTGCGCGTCGCGCGTTTTGCCGCGCGGTTTACCGAATTCAGCGTGGCACCTGAAACCATGGCGCTGATGCGCGAGATGGTGGACGCCGGTGAAGTGGACCATTTGGTGGCAGAACGGGTGTGGCAAGAGTTGTCCCGCGGGCTGATGGAAGCAGAGCCTAGCCGCATGTTTGCCGTGCTGCGCGACTGCGGCGCCCTGGCACGGCTGCTGCCCGAGCTTGACCGCCTGTGGGGTGTGCCCCAAAGCGCCGAGCACCATCCCGAGGTCGACACCGGCGTGCATGTGATGCTGGTGATCGACGTGGCCGCTCGCCTGCAGACTAGCCTGCCGGTGCGTTTTGCCGCCCTGACCCACGACCTGGGCAAGGGCACCACAGCCGCCGACGTTTTGCCGCGCCACATTGGCCATGAGGAGCGCAGCGTGCGCCTACTCAAAGACCTGTGCCAACGCCTGCGTGTGCCGGTGGAGTGCAAAGAAATAGCCGACGTCGTAGCGCGCGAGCACGGCAACATCCACCGCAGCGCCGACTTAAGCGCTGCCGCCACCGTGCGCCTGTTGGAGCGCTGCGACGCGTTTCGCAAGCCTGCGCGGTTTGCCGAGGTTTTGCTCGCCTGCGAGTGTGACGCCCGTGGCCGCCTGGGCTTTGCCGAGTCGCCCTACCCGCAAGCCCCGCGTTTGGTGCAGGCCTTGCGCCAAGCGCAGACCGTTGCTACAGATTTAATAGCTGCTCACGCAGTGTCTGCAGGGGCTAGTGGCCCAAAAATAGGTGAAATGATCCAGCGGGCGCGTATCGCAGCCGTGGCTGGCACACCACCAGCTGGCGCTATTTAGCGGGCTGCGGGTTTTGGGCCTTGGGGCTTGGGGCTTTCGACCATGTCGCGGTACATGGGAGCCAGCTTGGCCAACAGCTTGTTCTGGTCTTGAAATGCAATGCCTTGCTGGTCCATGGTGTCTTGCAATATTTCAACCACGGCGTTGAAGTCGGACTTCTGGATGCCCTGGCCTTTGTGGACCTCCTTCATGCTGTCACCGGTATACACACAACCGCCGCCCACCACTTGGCAAAGCTGTTCGGCAATTTTCTCCCGCACCCGCTTGAGGTTGGACTCTTTGAAGAAGGGGGCTGTGCGTGCATCGGTGCTCAGGCGCCGCACAAAATCGTCTGCCAAGCGGCGAATGCCGTCTTGCTGGCCAAATGCCACATAGAGCGGTGCTGGCGCGGCATCGGGTAGCGCCTGTGTTTGCCCGTGGGCTGCCAGCATGCTGGCAGACAGAAGCAGAGCCGTCAGGGCTGAAAAGACGGTTTGGGCTGGCAGTTTGGCCAATCGCAAGGTATCAGGGCGCATTGTTTTGCCCGGGCTAGCGCCCAAAATGGCGCCAGCCCATAGCCGCTGCAGTTGGCGCGGCATCGTGCTCACGTGTTGCGGTACTGTGCTTCCCATTTGTCTCTCCATGCAACAAACTGTGTGCAAATCATCGGTTTGCTCATGAAATACCCTTGCCCTTCATCGCAATTCAGGGCCCCCAAAAGGTCATAGACCTGCTGGTTTTCAATGCCTTCGGCCACTACGCTCAGCCCTAAGTTGTGGGCCAGGTCGATGGTGGATTTGACGATTTGCGCGTCACTCACATCTTTCTCCATGCCCATCACAAAAGACTTGTCGATCTTGAGTTCGCTCACTGGAAGGCGCTTCAGGTAAGCCAACGACGAATACCCCGTGCCAAAGTCGTCAATGGAGAGCTTGTAGCCAAAAGCGGCCAAGCGGTTGAGGGTTTCCTCAGCCCGCGCGGGGTCGTCCATGATGGCGCTCTCCGTAATCTCTAGGCAAAAACCTTCGCGCGGCACGCCGTAGCGGTTCAGCAAAGCCTCCAGCTTGTCGGGGAACTCCTGGTCCATCAGGTCGCGGGTGGACAGGTTGATTGCGATACGCAATTGGGCGCCCGGGCTTTGCAAACCAGGCCATTGTTTGGCGGTCTCTTCTAGCACCCACAGCGTCAGGTGGCGAATAAACCCGGTTTGCTCGGCAAAGGGAATAAATTCCATCGGCGGAATCAAGCCCCGTGTGGGGTGCTCCCAGCGCACCAAGGCCTCGGCCGCCACCACGCGGTGGCTTGCCAGACCGATCTTGGGCTGCAGGAAAAGGCGCAATTCGTTTTGGTCAATCGCTTGGCGCAACTCGCTGAGCAAAGACAGGGTCAGGCTGCTGCCGGAGTCGAGCGCAGCGTCATACATCTGTGTGTCGGTGCCTTTGCGTTTGGCGGCGTACATGGCGACCTCGGCGTGGCCAATCAATACGTCGGCATCGCCCGGCTGTTCCGGCCACACGGTTATGCCCATGCCGGCGTGCAAATCGACCGTTTGACCGTCGATGGAGACCGGCGCTTCCAGGGCCGCGTGGATGCGTTTGCCCTGCGCAATGGCAGCGTCGGTTTCCAGTCCGGCCAGCAGCACCGCATATTGCCCGCCACCGAGTCGCGCCAACAGGGTGTCCGGGCTAGCAAAGAGGCGCTGCAAGCGCTCGGCAACCACCATCAAGACCTGGTCACCAAACCCATAGCCCAACACATCGTTGATGTGTTTTAAACGATCCAAATCGAGCACGATGACCGACACCGGTTGCGTTGGCACCGTGTCGGCCAGCAGATGCTGCTTCAAGCGCTCGCGAAACTGGGCGCGGTTGGGCAGGCCGGTCATGCGGTCCCAATACGCTAGCCGCTGGACCTCCGCCTGGCTGGACTGGATGTTTTGCCGCATTTGGTCAAAGGAGCGCGCAAAGTTGCCAATTTCGTCCTGGCGTCCCAGGTCTTCGATCTTTTGGGAATAGTCACCGCGCCCCAGGCGCAGGGTATCGGCCGCCAAGAGTTGCAGCGGTTTGGACACCCGGCGAGCCAGTTCTAGGCTGCCCAGCGCAAACAAGAGCAAACCAATGCCGTCGATGACCAGCAGCGCCACCTTGGTGGGACCAAACACTTTGCGGGCCTCTGATTTAGACGCCAGCAAGACAATTTGCACACCGTCAGCCGCGTGGCCTACATCCGAGCGTCTAAAAGCATAGTCGTTGCCGTCAAGCGTGACGCTGCCTTGGCCACTGGAAAACTGCGCCAGGTCCAAGGGTTCTTGCGGGGTCCATGAGCTGTGGATAAGGCGTGGGGGTGCGCCGTCGGAAGATTGCATCAACAGCACCTGGATGTTGGTCAATGCCACCATGTCCTTGGCCAGCGCCTGGTCGACCGCAAAACCCATCATGATCCACCCAATCACCACCGGTGCACGCACGGGCACCAAGACAAACTGGTGCAGCCGCCCGTTGACGACGATGGCCTTGCTCTTTTGCGAACTAGTCGACAGCTCACGCGCCAACGCCTCTAGTGTTTGCGCCAATTCCGGGCTTTTCTCGGAGGCGGTGATGCCTTTGGCTTGAAATTGGGTGTCCATCAAGGCAGCCACCGTGGCGCCAATGCGGGTGGCATTATTTTCCAGGGCGGATTCAATGGTTTCGGCGTCGTTGGAGGCCACCGCAGCACGAAAGCCAAAGTCCGCGGCCAAAATGCTGGCGCCCAATTGCAACTGCTGGGCATTTTGATCGACCAAGCGCTTCCAGACATTGGCGCTGGAGTCGAGCTCGGTGCGCAAATTCACTTCCACGCTGTTTTCAATACTGGTACGCAGCACCAGCTGAATGGCAATTTGGATCAGCAGCAGCAATCCTACGGAGACCAGCGCCATGCGCTTGGCCAAGCCCCAATTCTTGGGTGTGTTCATTGTGCCCAGCATATGGTTTACGGAGACAGGTTCTTGAGTACAACGACCTGCGCAGCGTTTTGGGCCGATACCGTCAGGGCCTTATCTTGGGGCTCAGACCCAACCGGCAACTTGGAGTGCCAGACCCGCAGGGTGTAGTTGCCAGCAGGAACGGCTGCCAAGGTTGCACTGCCTGCAGCATCGGTTTTGCCATAAAAGGGCGTGTCCACCACCACCAGCCAGGCCGCCATTTGGTCATGGATGTTGCAGCCCAGCACCACCACGCCAGAACCCCCAAATACCACCGGAGTTGTTGGCGTGCCAGCGTAAAGCTTCAGGTCAAACACTTTGGCCGGAGAAAACGAATAGACATGGTGGCGCACCGTATCTTTGTTGGGAAAAGAGACTGGTGTGCCCACCGGAACCACGCTCACTTGCGGCGCAAACTGGCGGCCAATTTGCGCAATTTCGAACCCCGCTAGCGGCTTGGTTAAGGCCTTGGTGCCGTTTGAAGTCAAAAATACCACCGCATCTGGCATTGCGTTGCCTGCGGCATCGGTGACTGACAACTTGAGGTCGCCGGCGAACGTGAAGGGTGCCGCCATACAAAAAGTCACGCCAAAAATCACGCGTGAAACGGCGCACCGGAAACGGGTCATTTGCTTATTCATCGGAACATGCTAGCGTAATTATGTTCTGCGTTGGCATGTTTCGACACCGAACCGACACCTGCAAGCGGCCTGGCTTGGTATGCTTCCGCCATGGCCCATTTACTGATTGTGGAAGACGATGAATTGCTGCGTGACGCGTTGTGCGCGCAGCTACGCCACGCCGGCCATACAGTGTGCAGTGCGCCGGACGGTGCGCAGGCCCAGACGATGCTTGAGGCCACGCGTGTCGACGGCGTGGTGCTCGACCTGGGCCTGCCCGTAGTAGACGGCGTGAGTGTGCTGCGCTGGATTCGCCAGCGCTACTCTGCTCTGCCAGTGCTCATACTCACCGCCCGCGACGACGTGGAAGACCGGGTGCAAGGTCTCAACGCCGGGGCCGATGACTACCTGACCAAACCCTTCAACATGGCTGAACTGCTGGCCCGCCTGCAGGCCATGCTGCGCCGCTCACGCCTGCCCGCATTTGGCGGCTCTTTGCAGGTGGAAAGCAGTGGTGCAACCCGCTTGCGCCTAGATCCCATTCAGCCCTTGGCTTGGCTGGACGATGTACCCATGGATCTGACCCAGCGGGAGTGGGCTTTGCTCTCGCTTTTGGTGGGAAATGTGGGGCAGGTGGTCAGCCGGGAGGACGTTTTGTCTGTTTGGCAAACCCAGCCTATGGATGGCACCGGTGGCATTGCGTCCAACGCGCTGGAGGTCTATGTGCACCGGCTGCGGCGCAAGCTACTCAACTCGGGCCTGAGCATTCGCAATGTGCGGGGACTGGGTTACATGCTGGAACACGGGTCGACATGACCGGCGGCGCCGGCTTTTCACTTAAGCGGCAATTGCTGGTGTGGTTGCTAGTGCCCCAGTTGGTGCTGTGGCTGGTGGGGGGTGTGCTGGCCTTTCGGGTGGCGCTGAGTTATGCCGAAAAAACCATTGACCAGTCGCTTACCCAATCGGTGCGCTCACTGGCGCGCCAAGTCAAACCTTTTGGGTCGGGGCTGCTGGTGGACTTTCCAAAAGCGGCGCAGGCCATCATGGAAGAGGACCCTAAAGACCGGGTGAGCTACACCGTGACCTCACCGCCCGGCAGCTTTCTGCTGGGCAATGCACGCCTGCCAGGCCCGCCAGCGGGCATGGTCGTCACCATCAACGCGCCGGTGCTTTACAACGTGGTCCATGAGGGCAAGCCCATGCGTTTGGCCAGTGTGGACCTGAGTTTTGGAGACGGGCCTGAGCCCCAGCGCATGCGGGTGCAGGTGGCCAAAAGTCTGGCCGTACAAGAGCGTATTGCCGGGGAGCTGGTGCAAGATGTGCTGATCCCACTGCTGCTTTTGGGTGCACTACTCAGTGTGTTGGTGTATGCCGGTATCCGGCGCGGCCTGGCGCCCCTGCAGCGCCTGGAGGCACAGCTGGCCCACCGCAATGCCGCGTCGCTCTCACCCATCGAGATGACGCAAGCGCCGGACGAAGTATTTTCTCTGGTTAACGCGGTCAACCATCTGCTCACCACCTTGCGGCGCAGCCTGAGCCAAGAGAAGCGGTTTTTGAACGATGCGGCGCACCAGTTGCGCACCCCCCTGGCGGGCCTGATTAGCCAGACCGAAATGGCGCTGCAAGAGACCGATGTGCAGGCCCTGCAAGAGCGCTTGGTAAAAGTCCACAAAGGCGCTCTGCGCAGCGCGCATTTGGTACAGCAATTGTTGTCATTGGCGCGCACTGAGGCTGAGGTCACACTGCACCCAGTGGATGCTGCGGCATTGGCCCGCGAGGTGGCGCGCGAATGGACACCCCGTGCTGTGACGGCTGGTGTGGACTTGGGCTACGAAGGGGAAGACACCGTGCGGGTGCTGGCCGACAAGGTGCTGCTGCGCGAGGCCTTCAACAACCTGATCGACAACGCCCTACTCTACGCCGGGCGCAACGCCACGGTGACCCTGCGTGCCCGCAGCCAAGAGGGCTACTGCCTGATAGAGGTGGAAGACGATGGGCCGGGCTTGAACGAAGTCGACCGACTGCATGCGTTTGAGCGCTTTTGGCGGGGCAGTGAACTGCCGGGTGGCTGCGGCCTGGGCCTGTCGATCGTGGCTGAAATTGCCCAACGCCATGGGGGCAAAGTGCAGGCTTTGCCAGCCCACCCTAAGGGGCTGCTGGTTCGCATGGCGCTGCCCTTGCAGGCATAGGGCGGCTTTACAAATCGATCCGCAACCCGGTGGTCTTGTTGAACCAGTTGTTATGCCGACCGCTGACCATCATGCCCACGGATTCACCGATCTTGACCTTGGTGTTCGCAGGCGCCCGCACCGTGATCAGGCCCACCCCGGTTTTGACAACCACGTAGGTGTCGGCCCCGGTGGGTTCCACCAGAACCACCTCGCCGCGCCAGGATGCGTCGTCGCTGAGGTGGATATGTTCTGGGCGTTGGCCCAGCGTCAGCTTAGGGCCGGCTGGGGTGGGCAAGTCTAGCGCGCCGCCAGCGAACACAAATTTGGCATTGGGCCCGGGGTTCTCGGCGCGCCCTTCGATGAAGTTCATGGTGGGCGAGCCGATGAAGCCTGCCACGTAGGTGTTGGCCGGGGTGCGGTATATCTCGTCCGGCGTGCCAATTTGCTGCAAGATGCCGCCCTTCATCACCGCAATGCGGCTGCCCAAGGTCATCGCCTCAATCTGGTCGTGGGTGACATACACGCTGGTGATGCCACTCACGTGGTGCATGCGCTTGATCTCGGCGCGCATTTCAACCCGCAACTTGGCGTCCAGGTTACTGAGCGGCTCGTCAAACAAAAACAGCTGCGGGTCACGCGCCAAGGCGCGCCCCATGGCCACACGCTGGCGCTGACCACCCGAAAGCTGGGCTGGCCTGCGGTCTAGCAAATGTTCGATTTGCAACATGGCGGCCACCTCGTGGATGCGTTTGGTGCGCGCCTCCTTGGGCACCTTGCGCATTTCCAGTGCAAAGCCAATGTTGTCGGCCACGCTCATGGTAGGGTACAGAGCGTAGCTCTGGAACACCATAGCGATGTCGCGCTGTGCGGGTGGCATGCCGATGACGTTCTTGCCCGCAATCGTGAGTTGGCCTTCGGTGGGTTCTTCCAGGCCGGCAATGATGTTGAGCAGGGTCGATTTACCGCAGCCAGATGGGCCCACCAAAATCAAAAATTCACCGGGTGCGACATCAATGTCGATGTGTTTCAGAATTTCAACCGCCTTGTCGCCCTTGCCAAAGACCTTGCGTATGCCTGCGATGTGGAGTGCTGATGCCATAGTGTGTTTATCCTTTGACCGCACCAGCGGTGAGACCTTTTACGAAGTATTGACCGGCCAGCACATAGACCAGCATGGTGGGCAGGCCCGCGATCACCGCGGCGGCCATGTCCACGTTGTAGCTTTTGACGCTGCTGCTGGTGTTGGCCATGTTGTTCAGGCCTACGGTGATGGGTTTGCTGTCGGCGCCGCTGAAGGACACGCCAAACAAAAAGTCGTTCCAAATGTTGGTGAACTGCCAGATCAGTGTCACCATCAAAATCGGTGTCGACATGGGGATGACGATGCGAAAAAAGATGCGCCAAAAGCCTGCACCGTCAATACGCGCCGCACTGACCAGCTCACGCGGGATGGCGGTGTAGTAGTTGCGAAAAAACAGCGTAGTGCCGGCCATGCCCGCCAGGCAGTGCACGAGCACCAGTCCCGCAATCGAGCTCGACAGGCCCAGAAAACCCAGCACCTGGCTCATGGGCAGCAACACTACCTGAAACGGCATGAATACGCCAAACAGGATGAAGCCGAAAAACAGGTCGCTGCCTTTGAACTTCCACATGCTCAGCACATAGCCGTTGATGGCGCCCCATGCGGTGGAGATCAACACGGCAGGCACCGCCATGGCCACCGAGTTCCAGAAGTACGGCTTCAGGCCCCGGCAGTCCACACCGGTGCAGGCGCTAGACCATGCTAGGTGCCATGAATCGAGATTGAGCGAGGTCGGCAGGCTTAGCAGGTTGCCTTCGCGGATCTGGGCGGCATCTTTGAAAGACGTGGCCAGCATCACATACAACGGCGCCAGAAAGAACAAGGCGGCAATCAGCAAAACGCTGTAGACCGCCACGCGGGGTAGGTATTTGCTAAGCATGGTTTACCTTTCGTGCGGCTTGGACCGCAGCTCGCTGTAGAGGTAAGGCACAACGATGGCGGCCACGGTGGCCAGCATCATCGTGGCGCTGGCCGCGCCCAAGCCAATTTGCCCCCGGGTAAAGCTCATCACAAACATGAAGGTGGCAGGTACATCGGTGGCGTAGCCGGGGCCGCCTGCGGTGAGTGCCATCACCAAATCGAAGGCTTTGATGGATAGGTGCGAGAGCACCAAAATGGTAGAGAAAACCACCGGGCGCAAGATGGGCAAAATAATGCGCCAATAAATCCGGGGGAGCGACGCGCCGTCAATCTGCGCCGCTTTGATAATGCTGTCGTCAATGCCGCGCAAACCCGCCAGAAACAAGGCCATGGCAAACCCGGCGGACTGCCACATGCCGGCAATCACCACGCAGTAAATGGCGGTGTCGCTTTGCACCAGCCAGTCAAAGTGAAAGCTGCTCCAGCCCAAGTCGTGCATCAGCTTTTCTAGCCCCAGGCTGGGGTTCAAAAT
>JBBRNS010000082.1:0-15431 GCA_038230175.1 Burkholderiales bacterium | reverse complement strand
TGAAACTAATGTAGCCATTCACGTTGACGAACCCGTCAAAAGTGCAGCCCCGCTTGAACAAAAATGCCGAGCCCGAGGGTGCCGATGTCCAGGGTGCGTGGTTGGCGGGAATGGTGTTGGCGTTGGGCGCCGCAGTGTCCCAGTATCCAACATTGGTTTTGGTATTGACTTGTGCAACGGTGCGCCATGCGCGGTTGGCTGCAAGACCGTTGTTATTGTCGTTGCCATTGACGCAGTCCACGTAATAGACTTGGCCTGAATACCTGACATTGTCGACGACTGGGTCGTCTGTCTCGCCTTGGTCAGCCATCACACCTGCGACCAGCGCCCTACTCTGACCCGCAACCACCATCGTAGTTGGCGCAGCTACTTCCCTTGACGGAATCACCTCCACCGAAACTGCCTCAGTAAGAAAAAAAACAGTCAGGATTAATAAGGACTTTTGTTTTATATTTAAATTCATCTTATACTAAGAAATATTAAGTTGCGCCCCTGCATTATGCCACGGAAGCATATCTTATTTATTCTCCATTTAATGGTTGGGTAGGGCTGCGTAAAACTTGCAACCATATGGGCCACGATGATTTTGAGATATGTGCGTTATCAAAATACAAAGGGATACCCTCAATATCGACGTCACATCGACCCGAAGCGCAAAGAACTTTCGATGGAGAATATCTAAAGTTAATTAATTCAGCTTCGCTTTTTATAGCTTCAAAAAGAAATCGATAATCAGATTGGTACGCCGCCAGCAAAGGACGTAGCTCTGAGTACATTCCTCGCACATTGTCTCTCGCAAGGGCCTCGGGAACTGAAGCAAGCGCCCCAGGCACCGGCTCCCACAAATGGCTAATCTTCTCGTGCTCTTGCAACCATACCAGATTTTGATGAAAGATCTTTTTGAATGCCGTGCTGTCGTTCGCAACATCCAATACATGCCCGGTTTCGCGGTCTACGATTCGCCCCTCAATAAACTGCCGCCATGTTGAGATGAGCATCACATGTTTTATCGAACCGGAATGGCCAAGGTAGCTCCGAATTTCATCGTTGAAAGCTGCGCATACACCTTTGTCAGCAAGCAGCGAAATACCTTGTAATGGCGGGCAGGAATGGCGGAATGCAAATTTGGCGGTAGCGCCGCTCAATTTAAACCAACGATCCAGTGCTTCGTGAGCCGCCCAAGCGTGGGAGTCACCAACGATTAACCAAGTGGGCTCTTGGCCGGCCGCACCAATGACACAGCCAAAGCCGCCGTCAAAACGAACGCCAAGTTCGAACTGGCACTCCGTCAACGGCGGAACCTTATCGTCGGCAAATTCGGCTAAACGAACGGCTTCCGGTGAAAAGCGCTGAGGAAATCCATTACTAAACGCGGTCATTGCGCAGAACGATACCGTCACCAACAATCCCGCCGCATAGGCCCCCAACAGGGTCCTATTTGTCGGAACTACGCGCTTGTTTCTAACGGGTTCTTCAACATACCGCCATACCACCGTAGCCAATGCGATCGACAGCAAAAAGAATGCAAAACGCGAGGCCCAACCATAAGCCTGCCCCAGAAGTATGGCTGGGAAAACATGCAAAGGCCAATGCACCAAGTACAGGGGATAGGATATTCGCCCTACCGCGACCAGGGGCGCAAAAGACAGGCCGACATTCAATCTGCGGTCGCCCCACGCGCCTGCCACGATAAAGCCGGCGGCAGCCATCGTGGGCAACAGAGCGAAGTATCCCGGCAACGCAGTATCGGGCTTGTGCAAGAATAATGCACCGACTAGAAGCGCAACGGATGCGACCGCCACCGCTACATCGACGCGCACCTTACCGCCACTGCTCATACGGGCTTGCAACGGCACAATAAGGCCACCCAATATCAGTTCCCACGCACGGGTGGGTAGCAAATAAAATGAAAACCCAGGCTTGACCGCGCTCAAACCAATGCTAAGCGCCAACGACAATAACCCGATACCCGCAAGCGCCCACCAAAAAAACTTGCGAAAAAAACGATGCAAAATATAGATCAGCACTGGGTAGAGCAAATAGAACTGCTCTTCCACTGCCAGCGACCATGTGTGCAGCAGCGGCGCCGATTGGGCAGAAAGCCCAAAATAACTGACATTTTTCCAATAATAGAAATTGGAAACATAAAACTGGGCTGATAAAACTTGCCGAGACAACTCACGAAAGTCGGCCGGAAAAAGGATCCATGCGCCAAGCCCCACCGCAAGAATGAGCATCACAAAAAAAGCTGGGGCCAAACGCCGAATGCGCCGCACATAGAACTCTGAAAAGGTGAAGCGCCCCTGCTCCAAGTCGCTAAACAAGATGCCAGTTATCAGGTATCCCGAGATGACAAAGAAGATGTCCACCCCGATAAAACCGACATCCCCACCCGGAACCAGCCGAAAATGAAAAACGAGGACCAGTAGCACGGCAATTGCCCGCAACCCGTCAATGTCGGCTCTGTATTTGGATGAATGGTTGACGGGTATTGACATGTATTGCTTATTAGAGTCGTGCAAATAGGTGTGAATCGCTTGAATATAAATTATTCAAAAAGCTGCTGAGCCCACGGAAAACATACGCATGTTGCTACCGTAATGCTAGCGTAATGTGCAAAATTACGAGCTTTCCTTTAGCCATCTTTCAACTATTGAATCTGGATTTCAAGCGGAGAAAAGGTGTTTCAAAATATCGAAAGCTGAGCGTTGCGGCGCACACTGAAACTGCAACCGTTGCAGCGAATAAAACACTTTCGGGCAAATGCGATCCTATTACAGCGCCCGCAAGGCGCTGAACTGCATTTTTACTCAACATGTGCAATAGATACATGCCGTAACTAATTGTTCCGAGATAAACCAATGGCCTCAATTTAAGAGGCAAAGCTAGCCCATGGTCCTCGCGAATCACACAGGCCGCGACCAGAAACACGAACGCGAACGAAACCAGCAGCGCCCCTCCCTTAAACGGGTATGCAAGTAACGCCAAGCATAAAACTGCCATGGCAACAGAACACCAACGCCAACCCAGAAACACCCAAGCCAGTGCAAACCCCCGCTTACTATGCAACCCATGGGCTAACAAAACCCCGCCACCAATTGCCAATGGCAGTTTGGCGGCCATTGCGACGCCAGCAGAACTAAATAATTGCCATATGCCAACCATGAGCACAATTCCAGCCATCGCCATGAATGCGGTCTTTGAAGTCAAATGTCGCTCTACCCACGGCCATACCATGTAGAACTGCTCTTCCACTGCCAGCGACCACACAAAATAAAAAATAACTCGACCCTCCAAGCTTACGAACCAATTGGAAGTGTATGTGGCGAAATACAGCAAGTTATTAAAAAACTCTTGCCCGGTGTTTGTGTGTCGCTCAAAAATCCACACAACAGCGATATAAATACAAAGCACCAAGTAATAGAGAGGAAATATGCGAAACGCCCGCCGTGCGTAGAATTTTGACAGCTGAATGGCGCCATGGGCATCACGCTCACGCAACAATAAGGTAACAATCAAGAATCCACTTATCGCGAAAAACAGCGTTACACCTTGTGCACCAGCCGCAGATATATGCCATGACTGGTCAGAAAAAGTATGGCAATGGTGCCAAATAACAGCAAGTATGCTGATTGCGCGCAGGCCGTCTAACGACCCGAAATGGCGTTGCTCTTTGAACCCTATGTACGGGTCATGCATGGAGTTTGGGGTCAATACCATGCTCACGGTATATAACCTTCAATGCGCCTTGCTTACCACGCAGAAGAGACAGCCATTGGAAACGCCGCAGAAATTGCCGAAACTCTAGGCTCTCATACTGAGGCTGACGTGTCACCCACGCTTTTAACCAGCCCCAAATCATAGCCATGCTTCCCAAAACAAACGGCCGCTCATTTAATCTGTTCACGGCGTTGGCAAGCATGTAAACAAACCCCGTACCCATAAAATACTGGCCCGCGCCGTGCCGCTGCCGACCGGTCAAAATACCCACTTGGCTCGAGCCCATGGGGCGCAAATGAATAAATCTCAGCTCTGGCGCATCCCAGCTGCAGGCCACCCACCCCTTCATGCGGCAAAGGTGCCCATCAATGCCGTCCCACATGACCTGCCTTACAAATCCACCCATTTCTTGGAAGGCCTTCATACGGTAAAACTTGGTTGCACCAATCGACGCTTCATCACCATGTCGTTCGTTTACCAGCACTTCGTCTTTATAGATATAGGCCTTACCACTACAGGTAGCAATTCTATTATTTGCCTCCATTCGTTTAATGAGGCCTTCAAAATAACCAGGGGGCAGAATTAAATCTAAGTCAAGCTTGCATAGGTATTCGTAATCATCCGGTATTATTGCTTCAAACCCTGCATAAAATGCCTCGATAACACCTGGCCCAACAGCCCTATGTCCGCGATCTTTGCGGGTAACAATTTGAATCCAGCTATGCCGCGAAGCGTATTCTTGCAAGATACTCGGCGTGGCATCTGTTGATCCATCATCGACGATTAACCACAATTTCGGCCGCGATGTTTGTGCAATGACGCTGTCCAGCGTTTTTCGCATAAATTCAGCTTCATTACGGCAAGGTGATATTACTAAATAATTAGCGTCCATAATCAGTTACTCTTAGAATTCCAGCTCCGAATATTATTTCTTAGCACGCAATATGCGCGCCGGATTACCGACCGCAGTAGCACCATCCGGTACATCGGTTAGCACCACGCTCATTGCGCCAATTTTGGCGCCGTTACCTATATGCACGGGGCCAATCACCTGGGCATAGGCGCCAAACTCCACACCGTCACCGACGGTCGGCACGCCCCCCCCTACGTGGCGATTGCCTAAAGTCACCCCTTGGCGCAATGTGCAGTTGGCTCCGATAACGACCTCAGGATGAATAAAGATATTTCCAAAATGCCAGATGCGCAAACCGGGCCCAATGGATACTGATTTGGTAATTCCTATGCCCAGCACGGTCTCGAAAAAACGAAATGCAAGCCAATAGACCCGCATATGTATTCTGGTCACCAAACCACCATTTCGTTGGTCAATGCGGCGACCATACCGATACACCCAAATAGCCCAAACAGATTGCTCTTTCAAAAATGGCTTGCTCGGGTACCGGCGTAAATCAGCCTGCCAATCAAAGTCGTCCATCATCGCTCCGCTGAGATGTTTGGTGGAATCGATGTCGGCACCTTGTAGTCAAACGAACGGGCCCTTGGTGAAAGCCAATAGGTGACCTGTCCCCAACATTCAGGCCATTTTGCTAGCATTAAAAAAACTGCGCGGGGCCACGCAATGGCAGCCCGCCCGTGCCAAGACTTTGCAACACGGGCAACCTGAACAAAGTAAATACCGATAATAAATATAGCCCACGGCTGCACCAATGCAGCAGCCATCACCAATATTGGCAACACGACTGCCCACAACCATGCACTCAACAATCTGCGTTGCCAGACCAGCCTATCGGGCGAACCCTTCTTTAGCACGCCAACCAAAAATGCGCCTCCAAAACCGTTACGGACACTGCGCGTGAACCATTGGCCAAATTGCGTCATGGCGGCATCGTGGTAGGCCATTTCACCGGGCAGACGCCAAAGCTTGTATCCCGCTGCTCGCAATCGATGGGACAACTCGGGCTCTTCACCCGCCACCAAGTCAGCGTTATACCCATTCACTTTGACCAATGCGTCAGCGCGAACCATCACTATGCCGCCAAAGGCGTCAATTTCCCCGGCGGGACGATCCCATTCGGCGTCGCACAAGCGGTTGTAAATAGAGACTTCAGGGTGTTTTTCTCTTAGCCGACCGGTCACGCCGGCGATAGTCGGATTGTGCGCAAGGAAAGTGCTGGCATCACCAAGCCAGTCGCCCACCAACTCACAATCCCCATCAACGAATTGTATGAATTGCAACTTCTCTTTGTATGTCCCCAGCAGATGCAGCCACCCCTCATTTCGTGCACGTGCTGCGGAAAAAGGCCTACTGGGGTCCAACTCCAACACATCGATTCCCAGCGCCCTGACGGCCGCAGGCGACCCATCCACCGATCCAGAGTCGACATACACAACCACACAACTACTGTCCACATGGGTCAAGCAGCGCAAAACCCGCTCGCCCTCATTGCGGCCAATCACCACGACGCCAGTCTGCGTCTTGTGTGCCATATTTGATTCTTGGTTCATTGCAATGTTCTAAATAGCCTTTGATTTGTCGCGCGCAGAGCCGACATTAGTTGAGTTCGTCTACTCAACAATTTGGCAGAACCTCTCTTTATGATAGCGGGTTGGGTCGTGCAAACGCCTGCACTTGGCAGCTACGTCTAAAATTCGCCCTCGAACACACACTACCACCCGTAAAAACCGTCAGCCGCCACAGCGACTACAACACGCTGCTGTCCACGATATCAACCAGACTTTCTGATGCCCGAAATTGAAACCATGCAAATGAGCCTCAAGGCCCGCGTATTGCGCTCTGGCAGTTGGACCATTGCTGGCTACGGCATGCAACAAGTCCTTCGCTTTGCAAGCAATTTGCTGCTAACACGGTTGCTCTTTCCCGATGCTTTTGGATTGGCCGCCTTGGTTCAAGCGGTGATTGTGGGCGTAACCATGCTGTCGGATGTTGGCATTGCCCAAGGCATCGTGCGCAGCGCCCACGGCGGCGAGCCACGGTACTACAACACCGCATGGACGATTCAAGTCATAAAAGGGGTACTGCTGGGCATCGTCATCCTTGCTTTATCCCATCCACTCGCCATAGGTTATGGTCAACCAGAGCTAGAAGGCCTCCTTTGGGTTGCCGCACTTATTTCGGTGGTTCAGGGCTTTAATTCAACAAAGGTCGCCTTGGCCGACCGCAAGGTTGATGCTTTCCGGGTCACCACAATCGAGTTGGCATCGCTCACCATCAATATCGTCTCGACGGCATTGCTGGCTTGGTGGCATCCATCACCGTGGGCACTGGTGTGGGGCAACTTCATTGGCGCGTTTGCAAAGATGCTGGGCTCCCACTTCTTCTTACCCGGCGGCAAAAATCAATGGTGCCTCGACAAAGTTGCTGCGCGCGATGTTTTGTCTTTTGGCAGCATGGTTCTGGTAAGTTCTGCGCTTACATTCTTTGTAGGCGAAGGCAACAAACTATTGGCCGGAAGTTTAGTGAGCGTCCACTTGCTGGCGCTCATTGGTCTGGCAAGCACCCTCAATATGACGGTGTCTTTCGCCACGCTGCAGCTGGCATCGCGGGTTTTTTTTCCGGCATATGCAGAAATGCTGCACACAAACCCTGGTCGATTTTCGACGACCGTCGCGCGCGGACGGCTTGCGCAGATCATCCCTGTCTGGAGTGTCGCTGCTGTCTGCTGCCTTTTCGGGCCCAACATCGTGGGCCTACTGTACGACCACCGTTACGCTGGGGCCGGCACCATTCTGCAATTTCAGGCACTTGGCTTGCTGGTAGGCACACTAACCAACTCTTACTCATCGGTTTTGCTGGCATTAGGCCGTGTCTGGACAAATACCGTACTGATGACCTTGCAAGTGCTGATTCAATGGGCAAGTATGTGGATCGGTTACCACTTTATGGGCCCTGCGGGCGTAGTAATTGGGTGGGCAACGGTGGGCTGGTCCATCTATGCAGTCAACACATACATTTTTAGCCAACTAAAAATCCTCCACCCCCGCATCGACATTACTGTGTGGATGCTCTCAATCTGCGTGGCCTTGTTGACGTTGTCGCGGATTGACTGGAACATTGTTCATGCGTGGCAGTAAGCGGAGCCCATTGCTATGAGTAGCTATTCCGGCAACCCTGAGACACTTGTTAGCGTCGTGATGCCAATGCGGAACGCCGAAGCCTATGTGCAAGACGCATTGGCATCGATACTGCAAGAGCAGGGCATTCAATTTGAAGTGGTGGTGGTGGATGACGGCTCAAGCGATCGGTCACGTGCACTGGTGCTGGCAATGGCCGATCCCCGTGTACGCGTTATTGACGGCCCTTGCAACGGGTTTGCTGCCAGCCTGAACACTGGCTTGCGCGCTGCGCGCGGGCGAGCAGTCGTTCAATGCGATGCGGACGACCGACTGCCCATTGGCCGGCTACCGCGCCAATGGGCGTGGCTGATGGCACACCCTGAGCATGCAGCAGTTTGCGCCGCATTCAGCACCATTGACTCTAAGGGCCGCGACATAGCCGACATGGGCGAGCGCATTGGTCGCGCCGAACAAGATATTCAAAGCGAACTATGCACTGGCGTAGCCCGAACATCGTTGTGTACTTACATGTTACGGCGGGATGTGTTCGACAAAATTGGCTATTTGCGCGAGTATTTTGAAACATCACCCGACATTGATTTTCAATTTCGCCTTGGCGAGCAACTGCGCGTTGGCTACGACCCTTTTAACAGCTACTACTACCGCTTGCACGACCACTCCATTACGCATAGTCAAGCCAGTGTGCGTCGCATATTCTTCGAGCAAACATGCCACCTGTTTCAACAGCAACGTTTGGCCCGTGGCACTGATGATTTGTCCGAAGGCAACCCACCAGAGCCGCCTGCCAAAGCGGGACATGCAGCACCTGGCGCTGTCACCCACATTCAGGGCATGTTGGTGGGTGAGGCGTGGCGAACCTTTGCCGCGGGGCGCACCATGGCTGCGCTGAGCTTGGCTTGGCGCGCAGTGGCACAACAACCCGGTACGATGGCTGCATGGAAGGCCTTGTCTTTAATTGCGGTCCGCGGGCTAGTGCGCAGGTTACGGGCCGCGAAAATCGTACGCGACCAAAGTGACTTGAACAAATGAAAATTGTTTTTCTCATAGGTGGCGTAGCCATCAGCGGCGGAAATTACGTGACATTTCAGCATGCCCTGCATGCGCGTTCTGCTGGCCATGAAGTCACTATTGCTGCCATGCACCCGTGGAGCGAGCCAGACCTCGCCTGGCATCCGGCATTGGCGCAAATTGAATTGGTTCAATTGTCCCAACTGGCAGAGCGGCGCTTTGATATTGCGTTGGCTACCTGGTGGCGCACTGCCTTGCGCTTGGCGGAAATAAGCGCACAGCAATATGCCTATTTTGTCCAATCAATCGAGTCGCGGTTTTTCCCTGAAGGCCAGCCGCGCCACAGGACCATGGTCGATGGCACCTATCGACTGGGCCTACCGGTAATCACCGAAGCATCTTGGATTAAAGAGCACCTGAAAGAATCCTTTGCAACCGATGCGTACCTAGCCCGCAACGGCATACTTAAAAGCCTATACACCACTGACGGACCAGCCATCGCACCCAGAGTGCCTGGCCGACTGCGTGTCTTGGTTGAAGGGCCCTTTGGAGTCCCCATAAAAAACACGGCAAGGACGGTTCGCTTAGTCCGCGAAGCGGCGCCTGCAGAAATATGGCTATTGACTTCGTCCAAGGTGCCTTGGTACCCCGGCGTAGACCGCGTGTTTTCGCAAGTTCCGATCCAATCTGTTCCTCCTATTTACCGTTCGTGCGACGTCATCGTCAAATTGAGCTACGTGGAAGGCATGTTTGGCCCGCCACTAGAGATGTTTCATTGCGGCGGAACCGCTGTGGTCTACATGGTGTCCGGTCATGATGAATACATTGTTGCCAACAACAACGCCTTGGTGTTGCCCAGTGATGATGAAGCGGGCGTGGTCGAACAAATTCGTCGCCTGATACAAGACGCCACCCTATTGGGCAAACTGAAGGCGGAGGCACAAATTACGGCAAACAACTGGCCAGACTGGAAACACAGCTCTGAAACCTTTCTAAATCATCTTGAAAGCATCGTGCAATTGCCAAGCATTGATCGGGCTGCACTTGCCGCTAGAACTCAGCAACTTTGCGTCGAGTACGCCAACGAACTTGCGACATCGGCGCGAAGTGTCCATTTTGCAAAGGGATTGCGGGGACAAATGCAAAAGGCCAAAGCGCAAGCACGCCGCCTGTATGAACCCTATCGATTGCTGTGGTCCTACATTCAAGAGGGAAAGCGATGAGGCTCCCAATCGCAATGCCCTCGGCCACGCTTGACGTAAGTGTGGTCATAGTGAACTACAACACGGGACACCTGCTACCAGAAATGTGGCAGTGTTTGCAAAGCGCTTTGGGCCATTTGCGCGTTGAGACAATCATTGTCGACAACGCATCCCGGGACGACTCAATCGACGTCATAAATCGAGTCTGCACCGGTGCCAAGCTCATCGTCAACGATGGAAATGTCGGCTTTGGCCGCGCCAACAACCAAGCCTTAGAGCACGTGCACGGGCGCTATGTACTGCTGCTCAATACCGATGCCTTTGTGGCGCCCGACACGCTAACAATGACAGTAGGCCACATGGACAACCACCCCACCGTCGGCATCTTGGGAGTCAAGCTGGTGGGGCGTGACGGGCAAATGCAACCTTGTTGCCGCTACTTCCCAACACCATGGAACACCTTTGTAGCAAGGTCTGGATTAAAGCGGTTCTTACCTGTGGTGAAAATGGTTGACGAGTTGGACTGGACTCATGACCAAGTGCGCTTGTGCGACTGGGTCACCGGCTGCTATTTCTTGGTGCGGCGTGAAGTGATAGAGGGCGTTGGCCTGTTTGACCCAAGATACTTCCTCTACTGCGAAGAAATGGATTTATGCCGCACCGTTAAAAAAGCTGGTTGGCAGATTGCTTTTTACCCCCATACGCAAGTCGTTCACATTGGCGGAGAGAGCGCAAAAACAGAAGGTGTTGCACTAACTTCGGGCAATCAAATATCCGAGTTACAAATAGAAAGTGAGCTACTCTACTTTCGCAAGCACCATGGCTTGCTCGGATTACTTCAATATGTTTTATTGGCGTTTTTCGGAGATACCGTAAACATTTTCCGCGCATTTATCAAACACCAAGACAGGACTAATGCAAAACCAGTAGGCATACGCGCTAGTTTGCTATTTCGAACGCGCTTTGGCACAAGTCCAACAAGATAGCTTCACCACGCCGTTATTTTATCCATAGAAATCAAAAAAATTTCAATCGATACGTAGAGATCGAATTTGCTTCATATATAACAAACTCATGGATTACATTGGCATACTATTTGCCCCGCTCATTTTAGCTACTGCTTTACTTAGCATCGCCTTCACGGCGCCAGCCTTCAAAATCAATGCATCTAGTACACACAATGCGGCGATTGATGGCTTACGAGGCTACGCAGGAATGCTTGTCTACATTTGTCATGCAGCATCATGGTTTTATTTCTGTCGCACCGACCAGTGGGCAGCCCCGCCAGTTTCGCTATACAGCAACCTGGGATCCGGCGCAGTGATATTATTTTTCATGATCACTGCATTTTTATTCACCAACAAATTGCTGGATGCCAAAGTAAGACCGATCGATTGGGCTCAATACGCAACTTCGCGACTCCTTCGACTTGCGCCGCTCTATTTATTTTCCATGCTGGTCCTAGGCCTAATCGTAGCCGGGAAGACTAACTTTTCTGCAAATCAACCCCCATCACTTCTATTGCAGGCTAGCGCGCAGTGGCTATTGTTTACGCTATTTGGATCGCCAGATATTAATGCATTAAAAGACACTTGGTTGATAAACGCTGGCGTCGCTTGGTCGTTGAAGTATGAAGTATTTTTCTATGTGGCATATCCAACTTTTGGCGCCATACTGTTAGGCAGTCGAATGCCAAAGCGATGGCTATGCGTACTTCTGGGAATTGTGGCTGCATGGTATCTATTCACTCAAGTTCGTCCGTTATTTGCCGTGCCATTTATTGGTGGGGTAATTGCTGCGGTTATTGCAAGGCAACCCGTACTATCCACATGGGCCAAATCAACATATGGAACCATAGCCGCCATTGCTGCACTATTGGGTGCACTGATCGCCTTTCGATTACCTTTTGGCTATTTTCCACTTGCCCTTTACTCAATATTTTTTTCGATTGTCGCAAGCGGGAACTCGCTATTTGGAATGCTCACATGGAGTTCTGCGCGAAAACTCGGAGAGGTGAGTTACAGCATCTATCTATTGCACGCGATCTTGCTATATCTAGTAATTGAGTGCGCCTTCGGCAGATCAATAATTGCAGCAACACACCCCGCCACGTATTGGCTTGGAATTCTGGTGCTAACCCCCGTTCTGATACTTCTGTGCAGCGTCACTTTTACATTTATTGAACGCCCCGCAATGGATCGTGTTGGCTCCATACTAAATCTGCTCCGCAAACCGTCAAATAGATAACTCTGATTTAGAGAGAGCGCCCCCATGTCTAACCAAACAGATAGCAACGATCGGCTTTACGTTCTCGATGGATGGCGGGGCGTTTCCATATTGCTGGTGCTAGCCGCCCACCTTTTGCCGCTCGGCCCCAAGTCGCTCCATTTAAATGAAGTAGCGGGTGCTATGGGCATGTCATTGTTTTTCACCTTGTCTGGATTTCTGATAGCCCGACTACTCCTAAAGGATGAAGGAATTGTAGGATTTTTAATAAAGCGATTTTTTTCGGATTGTTCCGCTGGCTTGGCTGGTGCTTACTATTACATTGGTCGTGAATCAGGCAAATTTCCATGTATACCTTGCCCACCTACTCTTCGTTGCCAATCTGCCACCCATTGCTTTGGCAGAAGCCACAAGCCATTTTTGGAGCTTGTGTGTAGAAATGCAGTTTTAAGATGGAATTGCAATATATGTTCGACTATTTGGAAGTCGTTGTTTGGTGGCGATACCGGTAGCATGTTTAGCCGTGACTCTCTACAGAGTGATGGAAGGCGCATACATCGACATTGTCACGATTCGCCGAGTAGATGAAATATTGGCGGGTTGTATCCTCGCACTCGTTTTTCAAAAAAAACTGGGCTCTCATATATGCAGCTTTTTGGGCAAGGTAAATACGTACATTGCTTTGATTCTTCTGATAATAGCGAGCCACCCCAGCGGGCAATGGATGAATTACCTACGCCCCTACTTTGCGGCAATCGTCGTGGGCTCTACCTTGTTCGACTGCTCTCCTGGAGTGGGAAAAATGCTAAAAGTCGAATTCTTGGGTACATCGCAACCATATCGTTTGCACTGTACGTAATCCATGGCTCATTGCGCCACACATGGTTAGGCACCGGAGACACCTTAGAAAAGTATGCCAAGCGCCCTATTCTTCTCGGACTTACTTTTGCACTTGCCCACATATCAACATTCAGTATGGAGTCCCGGTTTATTAAACTCAGCAAAAATTTGGCGGCGCGTACCAAATGATTTTGTGCGAGTGCGCCAAATGCGACGACAGTATGAGTAATATCGGCAGCCGAAAACACGAGCACTTTCCCGTGCTGGATGCACTTCGCGGTTGCGCCGCGATTCTGGTCGCCCAACGCCATATGTCGGGTGATTTTTGGGCTGGCCAAGGTTTTTTTAGAACGTATTTGGCGGTAGACCTCTTTTTTCTCCTCAGCGGCTTTGTGATCGCCGCCGCTTATTCGAATCGCCTTGAAACAGGGCAACTCTCCGCCCAACGGTTCATGCTGATTCGCTGGATACGCTTGTACCCAATGTATTTCTTGGCGACCGCTCTCGCCATACTTGCTGCTGTACCGGCCATCGGGTTGGCGGCAACCAGCACGGGATGGCATGTGTGGGCAGCCTTAGGCCTTACCAGCGCAGCGACCTTTATTTTTTTACCCTCTCATTGGTTGGGAGGAATCAGCTTATTTGTTCTGAATGGCCCATTTTGGTCATTGTTTTATGAATTAATAATCAATGCGGCCTATGCCGTCACTGCCAGGGTATTGAATAATTTAAGGCTAGTGCTCGTCATCGCGGTCGCGTTGGTAGTGGTGATTACACTTGCGCTAAAAATTGCCACCGGTCTCGACAGCGGCTGGGTGTGGGCATGGCCCCACGTCTTCATGGGTGTAGCCCGTTCGATGTTCGGAATTGGCGCAGGGATCTTGCTTTACAAGATGCGTGGCTGTATCGCGCGGGCATTAAATATCCAAAAAGGTTTTCATGCGTCTTGGGGTATCGTCATCCCCCTGCTCATGGTGGCCTTGATGGCAGCCCCTTCGTTAGGGGTGCTTGATGTGCCGTTTGACATTTTGATTTGTGCCGGGTTGTTCCCGCTGGGCATTTTCTTCGCAACAAAAGTAAATTGGGAAAATCGGTGGTTTCTGTTGGGTTGCAGCACTCTGGGGACGATTAGTTACCCCATTTACGTGCTACATATCCCCGTAAGCTCAATCATCAAATCACTTGCACCCACTTGGCTTGAAGCCCATGCCGCTATAGCGGGGTTCACTGTATTGGCGTTTTTGTTGGTGCTGAGTTATGCGTCAGAAAAGGCCTACGAAATCCCGGTGCGGCGTTGGTTGAGTCGGCGTATTCTGAATAAGTGACGCTAAAGGTGGAGGCCTTGAATGCCTCCACCCATTGGTGAACACAGCACTATTCATATGCACCCATGCTTGGCCTAACAGCGCGTACGGTGCCAGCGTAATCATTAACCATGCTCACTACATTCAATTGGGTCAGCGGTGCACCAGATTTTGCCGGGGAATTGATTGCAATGGTGTAGTCGGCATTGGCTTGGTTTGTGAACAGGGGGTTGCCATAAACTGAGTTGGCTTCATACCCGGCGGCTATAGCAGCGGGAACCGTGTATCCGACACCGGCAATAGTGAACACCTTATTGGCGGCGATTTGCGGTGCGTAGTACAAATTGCCGACCATGGTAAGCGCGCCGCTTGGCAAGTTTGCGTTGAGGCTCAATGCCTGTACCGTGCTTTGTGTCGACACGATGTTGTTGCGAAACTTGATGCTGCCTAGGGCGGCCCCGCCAAACGTCATCCCCCAGGATGAAGCAGGGTCAACGAAGGTGTTTTGGATGATGTTTACCGCGCTCGAAGGCGTATCCCCGACATTGCCATCAGAAAACACCAACGAGCCCAGGCGATTGCCGTAAACAATATTGTTTGCGATCAGTGAATTGGTCATGGAGTTCACCAAGAGCCCATAACCTTGTTCGCCGGTGCGGTAGCCGTTGCCATGGATGAGGTTTTCGGTGATGACAAAGTTGTCAAACACTTCAGACTCCGCCGGGTATCCGCCGGATACATCAATCCCATTGCTGTTGCCGTCAATGTCATTTCTGACAATGGAAACCCCAGTGCTGCTGCCGTGGACAACGATGCCCAAGTTACTCCCGCCACGCAACAGGTTGCCTTGAATCGTCGCATTGGTCAGGTGGCGAAGGTAGATGTTGTGCGCGCCGATTTGGTCGCGGCCATTGTTTACAAAAGTGGAATACAAAACCTGGATGTTGCTACCGCTGCCTGCCAAGCCGCCCCCGCGCCCGCCGCTGGTTTGGTTGTTAAGAATGCTGGAGTTCTTGACCAACAGATTGCTCACGTTGTCCGCCAAAATGCCATCCAGCCCAAAATTCTCGATCGT
>JBBRNS010000081.1:0-15476 GCA_038230175.1 Burkholderiales bacterium | reverse complement strand
CTAACCGAATCCATCACCCCCCAGTGGCTGCTGTATGGCGAAGACCGGCAACCCGCACAACTGGGACTAAACCTGACCGCGCTGGTGGGCGACGCCACGGTTTGTTATGCCGAATGGTCGGGTGGGCAAAGCCGATCCCAACTCGCGCAGGCCCTGCAAACGACCGAAGACACCGCGTTTCACCAACGCGCCGCAGCGGGTGCCACCTACACCGCCAGCAACAAGTTGTCGGTGACGCTGGAGTACGCTTACAACGACGCCGCGCTCAACGCCAACCAGTGGGAGGCTCTGCAACAGGGCTCACCGCTGGCTTACGGACGCTACCGGCTGTGGGCGCAGTCGGCGCAAGAGCTGACTACGCAGCAAATGGCATCCGTCTTTGCCTTTTGGCCCGACGCCGGGCTTCAACACCTAGACCTGAGCGCACTGGTGCGCTCCAACTTGGCCGACAACAGCCGCATGAACTGGGTGGAAGTACGCTACCACTGGAGCCGTACCGACCTGGCGCTGCAATGGCAGGGCAACAGTGGCAGGCCACTGAGCGACTTTGGTGCCGCACTGCAGCAGCAGGCTTGGCAGCTGTCGCTGCGGCAGTATTTTTAAACCCTGTCGCAGCTATACCGCGCTGTACCATCCAATGCCAGGGGCAGCACCAATGTGCGCAACCCCGCAGCGATGGATGCAGCGCACAGTCTGTCGCGCGCACCGCTGCGATTGGTGACAAATACACTTTTGTATTCGACGTTCAGCACCGGTTTGTTTTTGGAGAGGAATACGGCGTAGCCGCCGCATTCAGAGTATTCGTGGCATTGCTCATTGATCGCAAAGTCAAACAACGGCTCTAGCACGGCCAGTTGCGCCACTGCATTCTTTAACCCTATGGCCAGTTTGCGGACGTGGGCCTGGTCCGCCAAAAAGCGGTTGAAGTTGAGCTGGTCTTGCGCGGTCAAGGCGAAACCCGTGTGGTGGGTATAGCCATCCACATTGTCGGCATCTACCCCATCGCACCCCTTGTATTTGGCCGAGTCCAGACGGCTGGCCATGGTAGCGCGGACATTGGCCGAGCGGATGTCCAGCCACTTTTCGCCTGGCCAGCCGCGCATGGCTTTTCCTTTGTCTGCGGCAGTGAGGCGGGCATGGGCTGGCCGCCAGTTCTCTGCGCTGCCAGCCGAGAAATAACACACCACTTTGCGCCCCGCCGCCTTGAGCTGTGCGATAGACGCGGCGCTTGTATCGACCAAGTCAATGACATAGGCGTCAGCTTGGTAGCTGGTGTTGAGCGTGCCAGTCAGCTGCACCTGCCATGTCGTCATAACGCCAGGCTTCCACCATCCGCCGGATGCTAGTGCCGAGGTTGCAAGCACCACGCCTGCCCGCATACCACCGCGCGTGGCGGTGGAGGGTTTTTCGTGATCGCCGCACGCGACCAGAACGGCTGCGCCCAAGAGGCCAATAAAGGCTAAGGCGAATTTTTTTGTTACCAATTGGTGGGGCAGCCGCTACTCATTCGCCAAGGCTTCCACTTGGATGCGCAGTTGCACATCCATCTTGAATCCCCATTCCTTGCCAGCCGCGAGGCCAAAGTCCTCGCGGTTGAAACTGCCCGACGCATCTGCACCGCACAGCTCGCGCTTGAGCATGGGGTGCGGGATGCACTTGAGCTGGTGTATTGCAAGCGTCACAGGGCGCGTGTGGCCGTTTAGTGTCAACTGGCCCACGACTCGGCTGGGCACGCCGTTGGTTGCGCCATCGAAGCGGCCCTTGAAGCTCGCGCCCGGGTTCTGGGCGACATTAAAGAACTTGTCGCCCTTGGCCCAGGCGTTCATCGCATCCAGGCCAAAGTCAATGCTGGCCAGGTCCATTTGCACGTCTACATTGCCACTGCCATCGGCCTTGTCATAAACGATGGTGCCCGCGCTTTTGGTCAATTTTCCGCGCCAGAATGACAGGCCCATGTGGTCTGCTTCAAAACTCGGGAAGGTGTGCGTCGGATCAATCTGGTAAGTCATCGGGGCGGCCTGGGCGAAGGCGGTGGCGAGCAGTGCGGTGATAAGGGTCAGTTTCTTCATGGAGCGTCCCTATAGGGTGGAGTTCGCGAATCAGGCTGATGTCAGGTGGTATGAGCATATTCCAGTCAAAACCGCCACCCATTCTGAGCTAAGCGCTACTGGCTGCAATGCGAGCCAGAAGCTGACATTCACAGTTTCATTTCGAATGTCCGGTCCCATGTAGCTTGCTGCCATCCGCGCCCACACCGCATCCGCACAACTATCCAAGTGCGTTTCCGGCGTTTCTTTCATCCGCTTTCGCGTTGTTACGCCGCTAGCTGACATGACCACAAGCGGGCTGATCAGGACCGCGATCGTGCGCAAATAGCAAACAAACACAGTGGTGTTACCGGCAACGCGTCATTGCCGAACAAGGCAAAATGCCCCCATGACCCTGCCTACCCCCACCGCACTGGCGCCAACGTCCAAAGCGCCCATTGCCGCCATGCTGCTGGCAGCGGGCCGTGGTGAGCGCATGCGCCCGCTGACCGACACCTGCCCCAAGCCGCTGCTGCGTGTGCAGGGCAAACCCCTGATGCAGTGGCCGCTGGAGGCGCTGGCCCAGAGCGGCTTTAGCCCGGTGGTTATCAACACCGCCTGGCTGGGGGAGCAGATTGAAGCCCATTTTTTAAGTCTTTTTGCCGCTGAGCCCTCGCCAAACTTGCGCAAGCAGCTATCAAAACAGGAGCAGTCACCCCCTGCAAAAGCAGCCATCGCTGTGGCGCTGCGCTACTCCCATGAGGGGCGCGACTTTGGTGGTGCGCTGGAGACCGCAGGCGGCATTGCCCGGGCGCTGCCGCTGCTGGGCGATGTGTTTTGGGTATTGGCAGGCGACGTGTTTGCGCCCCATTTTGTGTTCAGCCCCGATGCAGTTGCCCGCTTTATGGCCAGCGACAAACTGGCCCACCTGTGGCTGGTGCCCAACCCACAGCACAACCCGCTCGGCGACTTTGGCCTGAGCGCCGATGGCCTGGCCCTGAGTTTGCCCGCTGATGACCCCCAGCCGCGCTACACCTACAGCACCATGGGCCTGTACCGCGCGGCGCTTTTTGCGCCGCCTTGGTGCAGCATCCCCCACGGCAACCCCGATGGCGCCAAGGCCGCGCTGGCGCCGCTCTTGCGCGCGGCCATGGCCCAGCACCGAATCAGCGCAGAGCTGTACACCGGCCGCTGGACCGACGTGGGCACGCCCGAGCGCCTGCAACAACTCAACACCGTTCAAGGAGCCGCCCAATGACCACACCCCCGTCTGTTTACGCGCAACGCCGCGCCCGCCTTGCCGCCCAATTGGGCAAAGACGGCATTGCGATCGTCCCCACCGCGCCCGAACAGCGGCGCAACCGGGATGGCGACTATTTGTACCGCCACGACAGCTACTTTTATTACCTGAGCGGGTTTACCGAGCCCCATGCTTGGCTGCTGATTACCGGCGACGGGCAAACTACCTTGTTTTGCCAACCCAAAGACTTAGAGCGCGAGATTTGGGACGGCTACCGCCTGGGGCCAGAGGCTGCGCCCGCCGCTTTGGGTTTAGACGCCGCCTATTCAGTGGCGGCGCTGGACACCCAATTGCCCAAGCTGCTAGAAAACCGCGACGCCGTCTGGTACCCATTTGCTACCCACAAGGGGCTAGAGACCCAGGTGGATGGCTGGTTGCAAGCGGTGCGCCGCAGGGTGCGCTACGGCGCCCTGTGCCCAGAGCAGCAGCGCGACCTGTGTGGGCCGCTGGACGAGATGCGCCTGTTCAAAGACGCCACCGAGCAAGCCACCATGCGCCGCGCTGCCCAGATCAGCGCGCAAGCGCATGTCCGCGCCATGCAGTGTTCGGCCCGTATGCTGCGCGCTGGCCAAGAGGTGCGCGAATACCATCTGGACGCCGAGCTGCTGCACGAGTTTCGCACCCACGGCTCGCAGTACCCGGCCTATGGCTCAATCGTGGCGGCCGGCGCCAACGCCTGCGTACTGCATTACCGGGCCGACGCGGGCTTGGTGCGTGATGGCGAGCTGGTGCTAATCGACGCCGGGTGTGAGCTAGACGGCTACGCCAGTGACATCACCCGTACCTTCCCGGCCAATGGACAGTTCACCGGCCCCCAGCGCGCGCTGTATGAATTGGTGCATGCATCGCAAGAAGCTGCGGTGGCAGCGACGCATGCCGGTGCACGGTTTACCGACCCGCACGACGCCACCATCAAAGTGCTGGCGCAGGGCATGTTGGACCTCGGGCTGCTCAACGCCAAGAAGGTGGGCAGTGTGCAAGACGTGATTGAGCAGCGCGCTTATTTCCCGTTTTACATGCACCGCACCAGCCACTGGCTGGGTATGGATGTACACGACTGCGGCACCTACACCGAGCCCAGCGAGCGGGGTCAAAGCAGCGAGCGGCGCGATGCCCTTACCGGCGAGACGATCAAAGACCGCCCGGCGCGGATTCTGCGCGAGGGCATGGTACTGACCATTGAGCCCGGCATCTACGTGCGACCCTCTGACGAAGTGCCACAGGCGTTCCACAATATTGGTATCCGTATCGAAGACGATGCGATCGTGGGGGCAAAGGGCTGCGAACTCATCTCAAGGGGTGTCCCGGTAAAAGCCGATGAGATTGAAGCCCTGATGCGGGGCTAATGCACAATGCCACCAACGTGGAGTAGCAATGAAAAAAGACAATGAGCCGAAGCTGTGGGTCACGATCGCCAAACTGGTGATTGGTGCGGTGGTATTGATTGGTGGTGTGGGCGGCGCATTGTGGCTGGCCAGCAAATGGGAGCAGGGCGATGGGCCCACCGCAGGGTCCGCCATAGGATGGGGTATTTCCACCGACTCACCCATTCGCAGTAAGCGCTAAGTTCCGCTGGGCGTCAGGTGGCGATACCAGTGCGGTTGAGAATATCGCCCACCAGCTCTAAGCGCAGCAACGGGTTGTCGAGCTCCAACATGCGCTGCTTTAAATCACCCGGAATGGGCAGCAGTTCACACCATCGGTTTGACACCCAGGCGCAGTCGTCAAACTGGTAGGGTTGGCGCACTTGCTGCGGCGTACCCGGCGCTTTGCGCGCTTCCAAGTTCGCGATCAGCTGGCGCAGCGCATGCGCGGTGCCCAGCAAATCGTCAGGGATCGAAACAGCCTGGTCAGCCTCAATGAACGTCACTTCAGCAATCCACAGGCCGTGCTTGAGTTTTTCACGACGGTCAATGGTAAAGCGCTGCACGCCCTCGCACTGGATGACCTGCAAGCCCGCCTGCGGGTTGGAGAACGCGGTCAGCCGGGCCAAGGTACCCGTGTTTTGAAAGACTTGCGGCGCAAAGACGTCGCCGCCCTCGGCATCGCTGCTGCGCTGCAGCACCTCGGAGCCCTCGGTCAGCGAGACAACACCAAACGGAGCTTCTGTCCTGTGGCAGCGCCCAATCATGTCCAAATAGCGCACCTCAAAAACCTGCAGCGACAGCAAGCCGCCCGGGTACAGGACGGACCCCAGGGGAAACAAGGGAAGTGAGCTGAGGTTCACTGCGGCGATATACGAATTTGCAGCAACTGCAGGCCACCCGTTGCACCGGCACTGCGGTAGGTTCCGCTTGCCGTGCTGCTGCCGCTGGTGGCTACCGTAATCCACTGGCGTAGAGGCACCGTAACCGTGGTACTGAACTGGCTGCGGGTGCCGGACGAAACGTCCCCCACGGTGCCAGCGTCGACCGCGCTGGTTTGCAAATCCAACACGACCTGAACCGGCTTATTGCCGCCGGCCCAACGTGGCGTCAGCACCAGGGTGTATCCGGTCTCCACCGTGCCACGTTCCTGGCTGACTGCGCCCATGTTCTGGGTGGCCGACGCGCCACCAACCGCCAGCGTGGTACTTTGTGATGAGGCGGTTTGCACCCATTGGATGGGCTGGGATTGCATGAACCGCATTTGGGCTTTTTCGCCATTTTGAACACGCACCCGGTGGGTGGCCAGCCGGTCGTCGGTGGTGACGGTGGAAACCGAGTAGCCGCCGGGCACGTCGCGCCCGTCTTCGGCGTCGCGCCCTTCGCTGTCGGCAGCGATCTGGCGAAGTTCTACAACCAGGTCCCTGCGCAGCCAATTGACCGCTGCATGGCTTGGCACCACACTGACCATTAGCAGCCCAAAAGACACCAGCACGTTCATCAATCGCATTCGTTCTCCTTGGTGGCCCGTAGCCGCTTTTGCACCGAAGTCCATGGCAGCATGGGGTAGAAAAGCCCGTTCACGGGTGGTCAGTATCAAGGCAATTAGGTAGGTGCGTCAACCGACCAGAAGGCGCTTTTTACAAGTCGCGCGGGCATAATTGCCCCGGGTCTTCGGACCCCACTACTACTTATTACTCAGCACTCGAGGGGCCATGCTGGCAACATTGACCGTCACCAGCCTGTCCTTTACAGTGCAAACTCACCATCACGAAAGATACCCCTGCAATGAGCAAATTGTCATTACTCGACCTTGGCTTTTTTGTTGCCGAAACGCAAGCAAGTCCCAAGCATGTGGCCGGTTTACTCATCTGTAGGCGCCCTCCAAAGTCCACCCCGGCTTTTGCCAAGAACCTGTACAAAGAGTATCTGACGTTCACCGACGTCAAGGCGCCTTTTAACCAGTGTATTAGCTTCGCACTCAAGCCAATGCCCGATTGGAAGAAGGTAGATGTAGACCTGACGCAACACATCTTTTTCCACACGCTTCCCAAAGGCAACTGCGACCGTAAGGGCCTGTACGAGTTCGTTTCCACGCTGCACACTCCCATGCTTAACCGCAGCCGCCCGCTGTGGGAGATGCATGTCATCGACGGCATGGACGATGGCCGGTTTGCCATTTACCAAAAGATGCACCACGCCTATGCCGATGGCGTGACCATGAGCAGCTGGATGGCTGACAGTTTTTCTGCCACCGCCGACGACCTCGAGTTGCTCCCAATTTGGACCCTGGCCCGTGGCCGGCACAACAGTCGCCGCGCCAAAATGAACCACGAGTTGCTGTCCAAGGTGTGGCGGGAGTTGACCGGCAACAGCCGGCGCTTCCTGGGCGTTGGTCGCCTGGCGGCTATGCTCTTTTTGGAGAGTGTGCGCCTCACCAAGAATGCGATTGCCTTGCCGTTTGTCTCCAGCGTCAAAACACCTTTAACGGGTCAGGTCACCGCCGGACGCCAGTTTGCATCGGCTTCGGTGTCCATGAAGCGCATTGATGTGCTTCGCAAGCAAACCCGATCGACCCTGAACCATATTGCACTAACCTGTGTCGACGGTGCGCTGCGGCGCTACCTGAATGACCTGGGTGTCGAACTGCGCCGCCCCATTACGATTCAAATGCCGGTCAACCTGCGCAAGGCGGGTGAAAACTCTTTGGGCAACAAACTGGGCATCATCCAGGTAGAACTGTCACCCCCCACCGACGACCCCTATGTGCGCCTGCGCAACATCGGCTACTCATTGCGCAATGTGCGAACCATGGTCGACAGCGTGCCACCGGAAGCAATTGAGTCGTACACCGTGATCACCAACTTGGTGGCGCAGATTGCCGAGTCTTTGCGCCTGAGCAACCACATGCCACCGATGGGCAACACGCTGGTGTCGAACGTGCCAGGGCCCAAGGACCACCTTTACATCAAAGGGGCCTGCCTAGAAGAGATGCACCCCATCAGCACCTTGCCGCCCAGCAATTTGCTCAACATCACACTGTTTAGCTATGGCGGCGAGCTGTTCTTTGGCTTTATTGCGACCGATGAACTGCCCGACCTAGAGTACCTGTCGCAGTACGTCAGCGAGGCTTTCGACGAACTGGAAGAGACGATCCTGCGCCGCCCCGCTTAATACGGGCTGCTAAACCCCAGGCCCGCGAGGATGGCGACTTCGCGCGCTTCCATGGCCTGGGCATCGGCCTGCGACGTTTCGTGGTCCCACCCCTGGGCATGCAAGACACCGTGCACGATCAAGTGGGCGTAATGGGCCTCTAGGGCCTTCTTTTGTGCGATCGCTTCAGCGGCCACCACGGGCGCGCACAGCACCAGGTCGGCCGTCACCACGGGCTCTTGGGTGTAGTCAAAGGTCAACACGTTGGTGGCGTAATCCTTCTTGCGGTAGTCGCGGTTTAAGGTTTGGCCCTCGTCCCGGTCTACGACTCGGACGGTGATTTCGCCGTCCCGCTCCAGTGCGTGGCGGACCCAACGCGCAACTTTGTGGCGCGGCAAGGCCGCGCGGTGCGGGGCCGCTTCGGCCAAAGATGCAAATTGCAAAGAGAGGGTAAGTTCAGGCAGCATGGGAAACAGGGTGTTGAAGTGGCGGTTTGAATCAAGCGGAATGCCGCTAAAAGTCTGCACTAAGTAGACGTTCCTTTGGCTGGGCGGGCGCCGGGCGTGCGGGTCTTGGGCAAACCTACGCGGGGCAATGCTTCAACCGGCTCAGGAATACCAATCGGCGGCAAATCACCCGCGCGTGCAGCATCGTAGGCATCCACAACCCGGGCAACCAAGGGGTGGCGCACAATGTCAGCACTGGTGAGCTGGGTGATGGCAATGCCTGTAACACGGCGCAACACCCGCTCTGCATCCACCAACCCGCTGAGCTGGGACTTGGGCAAATCGATTTGACTCACATCGCCCGTAATCACCGCCTTGGCACCAAAACCAATGCGGGTCAAAAACATTTTCATTTGCTCGGGTGTGGTGTTTTGGGCCTCGTCCAAGATCACAAACGCATTGTTCAAGGTGCGCCCGCGCATGAATCCCAGTGGGGCGATTTCCAGAGCCTGGCGCTCAAAGGCTTTGTGCACCTGGTCGAAACCCATCAGGTCGTACAGCGCGTCGTACAGCGGACGCAAATAGGGGTCTACCTTTTGGTTCAGATCACCCGGCAAAAAACCCAGACGCTCACCGGCCTCGACGGCAGGGCGCGTCAGAATAATGCGCTGCACCGCGCTGCGCTGTAAAGCGTCTACCGCGGCCGCTACCGCCAGATAGGTTTTTCCCGTGCCGGCAGGGCCAATGCCAAAGGTGATGTCATGCTCTGCGATGTTGTCCAGGTAGAGCGCCTGGTTTTTGCTGCGGGGTTTGAGGTCCGCGCGGCGTGTTGCCAAGCTAGGCCCGTCGCTGCCATCCAGTGAACCATCGCCCGAAAGCATCAGTTGCACGGTGGCGGCGGAAATGGGGCGGGCTGCGAGCTCGTACAGGGCTTGCAACATGTCCATACCGCGCTGGACCTTGGCCTTACCGCCTTCCACCTTGAACTGCTCATGCCGGTGGGCAATACGCACATCTAGGGCTGCCTCGATGGTGCGAAGGTGCTCATCGGTGGGGCCACACAAATGCGACAGACGTGTATTGTTAAGCGGGGAGAAGGTGTGTCTGAGAATCACGTTGATAATTCCGTAAGGGGCCGATGGTTCCCGATGATAGGCAACAAACCCATGGACACCGCATGATTGGCAAATTAACTGGCACCCTGAGCGAAAAAAACCCACCCCAGGTTGTGGTGGACTGTGGTGGCGTGGGCTACGAAGTGCACGTACCCATGAGCACGTTTTACAACCTCCCGGCCAGTGGAGAGCGAGTGTCTTTGTTGATCCACTTCGTCGTCCGCGAAGATGCCCAAATTTTGTACGGCTTCGCCACTGCGTCTGAGCGCGAGGCCTTTCGCGAACTCATCAAAATCTCGGGTGTGGGACCCCGCACGGCGCTGTCAGTTCTCTCTGGCATGGGCGTGGGCGAATTGGCCCAGGCGGTGACGCTGCAGGAAGCCGGCCGCTTGGTGAAAGTACCCGGTATTGGCAAAAAAACGGCCGAGCGGCTGCTACTGGAACTCAAAGGCAAACTGGGCGCTGACATCGGCCCCTCGGCCACGGTGGCCCACGACGCCCAGGCAGACATTTTGCAAGCCCTGCTGGCGCTGGGTTACAGCGACAAAGAAGCCGCCGCTGCGCTCAAGGCATTGCCTGCAGATGTTGGCGTAAGCGACGGCATCAAGCTTGCGCTGCGGGCGCTAGCGAAGTAGATATTCGAAGGCGTAAAAAAACCGGATACCAGCGAACTGGGTATCCGGCTATTCATTTGGGCTTCTAACAAGCAAAAAAACTGTCGGCCACGGCCCGGGCCGCAGACGACAGCAAGTGCTTGAGCTAGATTGCCTTATTGTTAATTTTCAAATTAGTCCGCGCGAACCCAAGTCTGGCTACGGCCGATCAAAGACACGCCGATGAAACCGCGCAGTTCCAATTTCTTGCCGTCTTCGTCCACAGTCAGCTTGCTGCTGTAGACCTTGCCGTTTTCTGGGTCAACGATCTGGCCGCCAGCGAACTCGTCGTCGCCGTCAGCGCGCAGGCCGGTCAAGATGGTCATGCCAATGATTGGCTTGTCTTTGCGAGCGTCAGTGCACTTGTCGCACTTTGGGTTCTGATCTTGGTCAGGGGCACGGAACAGCTTTTCGATGGTTCCTTTGTATTCGCCGTTGGACTGGGTAATGCGAACGATGGAACGGACTTTGCCGGTGTTGTCGTCGATGGTTTTCCAGAGACCGACAGGATTCACAGCGGCCATAGCGCTCATGGAAGCCAAAGCGGCAGCGGCCGCAACAATGAGTAGACGTTTCATTTCAATATTCCTTGGTTTAGTTTGAGTAATTGCTGTCAAGCATAGTAATCACCGAGGCGGCGATGCCGATTGAACAGCGGACCGGAGTCTAGCTAATCAATCGCTCAAGCACAACTGCTTTCGGCTACGCAATGTTACTGCGCCAGCGGCCGAATCCGGATGACCGACAGTGCCAAATTTATGGCTTTGTGAGCCATATTGCAGCGATTGGGCTGTTCCAATGCAAACCCCGCTGCTCCAGCAGAGAAACAGAACAACTGAACACCCAAAAGCCGCATACGAGTGACCCGACAGACCAAGCAGCCAAACCACCACAAACCGTGTTCAGGTTTATTGTGTGGATACGTTTTTATGCGCGGCGTGCGCGGTCTTACAACGTGAAATCAATGAAGCCGTGTTCTACGTTGGTCGCCAAGAGTTTGACGTGTACCTTGTCGCCAATGCGCAGCCCACCATTGCCCTGTACAAGTTTGCCTTCTGCGGGCGGTGAAAATACGCGCACCCATATGCCTTTTGGACCGGTGCCAGTAATCACGCCGTCAAAAGTCTGGCCCACATGGGACTCCAGCACCAGCGCGGCTTCGGACTTGCGCATTTGGCGTTCGACCTTTTGCGCGGCATCTTCTTGCTGGGTGCAATGGCGGGCCAAGGCCTCTAGCTCGGCATCGCCATAGGGCGATGGCTTGGCGGCTATCGCCGCTTTAAGTAGGCGCGAGGTAATCAGGTCTGGGTAGCGGCGATTGGGCGCGGTTGAGTGGGTGTAGTCCTGCACAGCAAGCCCAAAGTGGCCAATAGGAACACCACCGGATGCCTCCACCACATATTCCCCGCGGCCCATGAGTTTGACGATGACCAGCGACAGGTCTGGAAACCGCAAAGGGTCGGCCTTGCGGCGTTTGGCTAAAAAGTCCTCCAACGCTTTGGAGTCGGGCTCGGGCGGTAGCACCTCACCGTATTCCTTGGCCACACCCACGATACGCAACCAGCGCTCAGGCGACTTCACCACACGGCGCAATGAAGAACCACCCCGCGACGCCAGATAGCGCGCGGTGCAGCCGTTGGTGGCGATCATCACTTCTTCAATCAGCTGCCGGGCGCGGTTTTGCACCTGTTGGCGAATGTCGACCACGTCCTCGCCATCAAACACGGCCCTGGGTTGGAAGGTTTCAAACTCCAGCGAGCCCTCCGCGCGGCGGCGTGCGCGCAGCTGCTGGGCAACAGCGTCTTGTGTGTGTAATTGCTCTTGCATGCCTGGCACCACCTGCGCTGCAGCGGGCAATGGCGCTTGGCCGTCAATCCAGGCGCTCACCGCGTCGTAGGCCAATTTGGCTTTGTTGTGCACCAGCGCACGGTAGACGGTGGAGCCCGCCAAAGTTGCGTCGGCATTAAAGACCATCTCGGTGACGAGGGCGAGGCGGTCCTCCCCGGGGCTCAGCGACGTCAGATCGGTGGACAAACGCTCTGGCAGCATCGGGAATATGCGTGCAGAGGTATAGACCGAAGTGGTATTTGTGCTGGCGTGCGTGTCGATGGGAGTGTCTTTCACAACCAAGGCATCCACGTCCGCAATCGCCACCCACAAACGGACAGCCCCCTGGGGCAGTATTTCACAGACCGTGAGTTGGTCCAAGTCCATCGAATCGTCGTTGTCGATCGAACACCACAGCAGCTTGGTCAGGTCTTGAATATCGGGTGTAAGCGCCTGCGCGGCGCTAGCAATCGTGTTTAGCTGCCGCAGGACAGCGGGTGAAAACTCAGGCTCCAAACCCCGCTCTTCCATGGCGTGGATGGCAATACGAACCAGATCGGTGCGGTGGTGGTGGCGTGGGAGAGTCATGGGGTCACTATACAACCGGGCACGCCGATTTGCGTGTGGCGTTTGGTGAATCGGGATCGATAAGGCCTGCGTGCTTGGTAGCGTTCGGCAACGGTGGACCATTCGTATCTGGGCCACGAAGGCGGCGGCATAGCGTGGCGCAATCAAGCGCCCCGTGTCGTCACAGCTTGGGAAAGCGAATGCGGCTAACCATGAGCGAACCCGACACCGCAAACATCAGCACCAGCGGGTGCCCTGTGAAGCCTAAAAAGCTGAATTGGCCAAACCACATCTCGGCATGCAGCGCGCCTTGTTGGGCGGCATAACCCAGGACGGCGACGAGAACCACCGAGGTTGGAATCGGTGTTCCCTCAAAGTATTTCACCTTATTTTGGCCGTCGGACAGCGCTTCGGCCGTCACGTTGTAGCGGGCCAAACGCGAGACACCACAGGCTACAAAATAGGCTAAAACGACGCGGTCGTACAGGCCCTGCATGCCACAGCCATAGGCGATGACTGCGGGGGCTACGCCAAACGAGATCACATCAGAGAGCGAATCAAGTTCACGACCCAATGCCGAGGATTGCTGGCGCCAGCGCGCCACCCGCCCGTCAACCACATCAAAAGCCAGCGCTATGAGAACCAGGGTGCAGGCCAGGTAGATATGCAAGGTGTCAGCCGTCTGCAAGTAACTCATCATCGAGAACATGGCACCGACACCCGACACCGCATTGCCCAGGGTGAACCAATCGGCAAGGTGAAATTCTCGAATCATGGAGAACGGTTTGGGCATGGTGCAATCCTATGGCGTCAAAGGCAAATCAGACTCCCCTGCGGAAGCCACAACGGCCTCAAATGTAATGTCTTTTGCCGCGCACCCATACGTGAATCGGCTGTAGCGGCGTATCACTCGCTATGGCAGCCATACAATTCATCGTAATGAAAACCGAACTAAGCACCCTCGACGCAACCCGCACCGACGACATCCGTATCGGCGCGGTGCGCCCCTTGATCACACCAGCCCTGTTGGAAGAGAAGTTAACGGTACCTGAAACGGCTCGGCATTTTGTGGAGCGCAGCCGTGCGGCCCTGTCGGACATCCTGCACGGGCGCGACGACCGCCTTATTTTGGTGGTGGGGCCCTGCTCTATCCACGACCATAACCAAGCCCTGGATTACGCCTGCCAACTCAAAACGCAGGCCGATGCGCTCCAAGCCGACTTGCTGGTAGTGATGCGGATGTATTTTGAAAAGCCCCGCACCACGGTCGGATGGAAAGGATACATCAACGACCCGCACTTGGATGGTAGCTTTGCCATCAACGAGGGCCTTGAGATGGCGCGGCGGCTCTTGCTTGATGTGTTGGCAGCAGGTCTACCGGTGGGCACCGAGTTTTTGGACTTGTTGTCACCCCAGTTCATTAGCGACTTGGTGAGTTGGGGCGCGATTGGCGCGCGCACAACCGAGAGCCAAAGCCACCGGCAACTGGCCTCGGGCCTTTCTTGCCCGGTCGGGTTCAAAAACGGCACGGATGGCGGCGTCAAGGTCGCCACCGATGCCATACAAGCAGCGCAAGCACCCCATGCCTTTATGGGCATGACCAAGATGGGGCAGGCCGCTATTTTTGAAACACGCGGCAATGCCGACTGCCATGTGATTTTGCGTGGTGGCAAACAAACCAATTTCGCAAAAGCCGATGTAGATGCGGCCTGTGCGCTGCTCAAAGGCGCCGGTTTGCGTGAACAGGTGATGATCGACGTCAGCCACGCCAACAGCAGCAAGCAGCATGCGCGGCAAATCGTGGTGGCGGGTGAAGTGGCAGAACAAATTTCTGCCGGTGATCGCCGCATCACCGGCATCATGATTGAAAGCCACCTGCAAGAAGGTCGCCAAGACATTCAACCCGGAGTGGCCCTGCAGCACGGCGTGTCTGTAACCGACGCCTGCATCAGCATGGCCCAAACCAT
The DNA here is from genome assembly GCA_038230175.1 of Burkholderiales bacterium. Classification (GTDB taxonomy): domain Bacteria; phylum Pseudomonadota; class Gammaproteobacteria; order Burkholderiales; family Burkholderiaceae_C; genus Allorhodoferax. The sequence goes on along the minus strand of JBBRNS010000081.1, from coordinate 1,057 downwards.
TCCTGTACTTGAACAACTGGCTGCGGCAGTGCGCGCGCGCAGGGCAACGGCCTGAAGGCTGTGTAACTGCGGCTAAACGGCGGTATGGGTGCGCACAAATGCGCAGTTGGGCGACCAGCCCTCTTCGCGGTCACAGTTTGAGAGTCTCTCCCCACGGCAAACATGGCACATGGCGCATCGGACATCGTGCAAATGTTGGTCGTGCGTAAAAATGGTCTTGGAGCCTTGATCAGCCTCGTGAAGGATGTGCATCAGGCGCTCGTGTTTGGGCGCTGATTCCACACGGGCTTTTAAACTGTTGCGGATTGCATCGGCAAGATTCAATAACTCTCGGCGGTTCCAGTTCGACATGCCATTCAATTCAATGGATCAAGCTCGCCAACGGGTCGCTTTTCGGGGCGCGACCGCGCCTCAAATTCAGTAATGATCTGGGTCAACCCGGAGTGGATCGATCCCAAACGGTCCTGTACCATGGGCGAGACACTGATCAAATCGCTGCGCCCATCATTTTGGTTGGGTATACGCACCACGAAGCCCAACTCGATCAATCGGGCGATTCGGCGCCGCAAAGTGGTTGCTGTACCGCCCTGCAAAAGCACCAATTGTTTGACGGACAGGCTCTTGCCCTGCTGGTGCGCTGCGGCAAGGTCGATCAAGACGTTGCACTCCTCGCACGTGTCTACCCCCAAGACATTTCTGGTTAACTCCCGAATGTCTCTTACTGTTATAAAACTCATAAACCCTAAATATGGCTGGTGTGTGACAGCGCGGATTCTGGATTGGGTGGCTAACAAGAGCAAGCACAGATGGTGTTAATAGTGGTGCGCAAACGGAAATTCTGCACACAATAGGTGCCAATTAACTAATTAAAAGTTAATTAATTTTTAACAAAATGAATTTTTTAGCTACTAAAAAGGGGTATCCGGATTTGAGTGTGTTTTAAGCATCAAAGCTTGCCTGTTTCGAGTAGCTCGATCAGTGTGTTTATGTCGGCCCCGTAGTTTTTTGGCGGTTCATACAGTTCGTGTGGTTTTGCCACCTTGCGCGGTCGGGCAAT
>JBBRNS010000080.1:0-15521 GCA_038230175.1 Burkholderiales bacterium | reverse complement strand
CTGGTCGTGGTCGAGCACGATCCTGCGGTGATGTTGGCTGCCGATCGCATGATAGACATGGGCCCGGGCCCAGGTGAACGGGGCGGCGAGATCGTCTTTGACGGCAGCACCCAGGATCTGCGCAACGCCGACACGCTGACCGGCGCCTACCTGGGCGGGCGCAAGCAGGTGGGCATGGGCTTTAAACGCCTGGTGGCCCCCAACAACCCGCGCCTGATTTTGGAGGGTGCGACCGAGCACAACCTGAAAAACGTCACGGTCGAAATACCGCTGCAGCGCCTGGTGTGCATCACCGGCGTCAGCGGCTCGGGCAAGTCCACCCTGATTCAAGACGTGCTGGCCCCTGCGCTGTTGCGCCACTTTGGCAAAGCCACCGAGACGCCCGGTGCCCACACCCAGTTGCTGGGGGCTGATTTGATCAGCGAAGTGGTTTTTGTAGACCAGTCGCCCATCGGCAAAACCGCGCGCTCCAACCCGGTGAGTTATGTGGGCGCGTGGGATGCTGTGCGCGAGCTGTTTGCCAATGCCGACCTGTCGCGCGAGCGGGGGTACACGGCCAGCAAATTCAGCTTTAATGGCGGCGACGGCCGTTGCCCCACCTGCGGTGGATCGGGCTTTGAGCACATTGAGATGCAGTTTTTGAGCGACGTGTATTTGCGCTGCCAAGACTGCGATGGCAAGCGTTATCGACCTGAGATTTTGGAGGTGACGATTGAGCGCAAATCACCCACAAGCGCCGCGCCTGAACAGGCCCAAGGGCTTGCAGGTGCTATCGCTGAGGGTGCCAAAACGGTACGCCTGAACGTGGCCGATGTGCTGAACCTCACCGTCAGCGAAGCCGCCACCATTTTTGCCAACGACCGTGACGTTATCCGCGCCCTGCAACCGATTGTGGACGTCGGGCTGGAATACGTGAAGCTAGGCCAGCCCGTGCCGACGCTCTCCGGCGGCGAGGCGCAGCGCCTCAAAGTAGCTGGCTTTTTGGCCGATGCCGCCAAAAGCAGCACTGCAAGCCGCCAGGCTGTGGCACGCCGGGGCACGCTGTTTATGCTGGACGAGCCCACTACCGGCCTGCACTTTGACGACATCGCCAAACTCATGCGCGCGTTGCGGAAACTGCTGGACGCGGGGCATTCGCTGGTGGTGATCGAGCACAACCTGGATGTGATTCGGGCTTCTGATTGGTTGATCGATCTGGGCCCTGAAGGGGGCGAGGCCGGTGGTGAGGTGGTGGCGTATGGCACGCCCGAAGACGTGATGCAACACCCCACCTCCCACACCGGCCAAGCCCTGCGGGACTACGCTGCAGCCATGGGTATGGTGCATTCGGTTGCGGAGGCACGGCCTGGGTATCTGGCAATGGTTGGTACTTCAGTGGAGCGCGCTGCCGGGGATGGGGTTACGCCCGGCTCCTCATATGGCAAGCCGAAATCGTCACCCGGCGCAACCCCATCCCCGGCGGCCGATCAGGGCTCGATTCAGATTGTGAATGCCAAAGAGCACAACCTGAAGTCCTTGAGTGTTGATATTCCGCGCGGCAAGTTCAATGTGGTCACCGGCGTGTCGGGCTCTGGTAAATCGACACTCGCATTCGACATCTTGTTTAACGAAGGCCAGCGGCGGTATTTGGAGTCGTTGAATGCGTATGCGCGTTCCATCGTGCAACCGGCAGGCCGCCCCGAAGTAGACGCCGTCTACGGCATTCCGCCCACGGTGGCGATTGAACAGCGCCTATCAAGGGGCGGGCGCAAGAGTACGGTGGGTACCACCACCGAGGTCTGGCACTTTTTGCGACTGCTGTACGTCAAACTGGGCACGCAGCATTGCATCCACGACGGGGCAGCGGTGCAACCCCAGTCGGCTGACAGCATTGCGGCGCAGTTGCTCAAGAATTTCCGTGGCCAGCACATAGGGCTGCTCGCGCCGCTGGTGTCTGGACGCAAGGGTGTCTACACCGAGCTGGCCGACTGGGCGCGCCCGCGTGGCTTTACCCATTTGCGGGTGGACGGCAACTTCTTGCCCACCACCGCGTTTCCGCGCATCGACCGGTTCAAAGAGCACAACATCGAACTGCCGGTGATGAGTCTGGATGTGAACCCGGCCCAAGAGGGCGCTTTGCGCGCCGCCTTGGCCACCGCCCTGGTGCACGGCAAGGGTGTGGTGCATGTGATGAGTGGTATGGACGGCCTGCGGGAAGCCATGTTGGCCGGAACGCTTGCGGCTGGTATTGGCACCGTGCAAGTGTTCTCTACCAAGCGCGCCTGCCCGGTGTGCGCCACGTCTTATGTAGAGCTGGACCCACGGCTGTTTAGCTACAACAGCAAACACGGCTGGTGCCCGGACTGCGTGGGCACCGGTGTGGCCCTTACGAAGGACCAGCGCAAAGTGTTTGACGATTCGGTGAAGGACGACGACAACAAGGGCCGGGAGCAGACTTTTGCCGAGGCCGATATTGAAGACCTGCATGACGCAACCTGCCCCTCCTGCCAGGGCACACGGCTAAATGCCACGGCGCGCGCAGTGCGGTTTGCTATGCATTCAGGAGCTGCTCGCGCAGTTTCTACGAGGGCTGGCGGCCCATTTGATCATCAATTGGCGGGTTGGAGCATTACCGACATCGCCCGTCTCTCGGTCACTGAAGTGCGCCAGTGGGTGCAGACCCTGCAAGAAGCGGGCGGCATGAGTGGGCGTGAGGCCGACATTGCCCGTGATCTGGTGCCCGAGATCAAGAGTCGCCTGGAGTTTTTGGAGGAAGTGGGGTTGGGCTACCTCACGCTGGACCGGGGCGCACCCACTTTGAGCGGCGGCGAGGCGCAGCGCATTCGCCTCGCGGCCCAGTTGGGCAGCAATTTGCAGGGCGTGTGTTACGTGTTGGATGAGCCCACCATTGGCCTGCATGCGCGCGACAACGCCATTTTGCTGGGTGCTTTGCGTTCACTCAGTGACAAGGGCAACACGCTGGTGGTGGTGGAGCATGACGTAGACACCATTCGCCATGCCGACCACATCATCGACATAGGGCCCAGCGCGGGTAAGCGGGGAGGGCGGCTGGTTGCGCAGGGGTCTGTTGAAGACGTTCAAGCTGCGGCGGATTCGCAAACTGGGCGGTATTTGTTGCATGCGATGCGGCATCCGTTGGCGGCGCGGCGGTTTGTTGAGTCGTTTGAAGATTCTGCGGCGCGTGACGGCTCGGTTGCGTCGTTGGCGCGCGCTGCGGCAGAGGCCGGTACGCCGGGGGCCTCATACGTCAGCTTCGCTGCCTCGAAATCGGCCCCCGGCGCACCGACCTCTGCCGCCGATGGCGTTGATGGTAAAAGTGCGTTGAAGCCTAAGGGCAAAGCAGCCAAAGCGGCAGCCATTGCGGCGGCGCGGGTTTCGGCCAGTGTGACAGCCAATGCAGAGTTTGTAGAGCGCGAACGCGTCGCCGCCGAATACGCTGAATTGGCTGACCGCTCGCAAAATACACAGCCCGACGCAGCAGCGGGAGTTCGTGGGGCGGGTGACGACATCAGCTACGCGTCGGAGGATCCCGCCCCGCGGACTTCCGTTGCGGGCTCAGCGACAACGCAACCAATTACGCAGGCGATACCGGTCACCATCGATTGGCTAACCGTGCAAGGTGCCAACCTGCACAACCTGCAAGCCGTCACAGCCCATGTGCCGTTGAAACGTCTGGTCGCCATCACCGGCGTCAGCGGTTCCGGCAAATCCACCTTGGCGCGCGATGTGTTGCTGACCAATGTGCAAACGGCCGTGCAAAAACGCAGCACCAAAGCGGGCCGCGATGCGTTGGACGGGGGCGAGAAAATCCAGTGGACCGGTTGCGAAGGTGTCACCGGTTTCGAGACCATAGACCGCGTGCTCGAAGTCGACCAAACCCCCATCGGCAAAACCCCGCGCTCTTGCCCTGCCACCTACATCGGCTTTTGGGACACCATCCGCAAACTCTTTGCCGACACGCTGGAGGCCAAGGCACGCGGCTACGCCGCTAACCGCTTTAGCTTCAACACCGGCGAAGGGCGCTGCCCCGGCTGCGAAGGGCAGGGCATTCGCACCATTGGCATGAGTTTTTTGCCAGATGTCAAAGTGCTGTGCGAAACCTGCAAAGGCGCACGTTTTAACCCCGAGACACAGGCCGTCACCTGGCGCGGCAAAAACATTGGCGACGTGCTGCAGATGGAGGTGGACGAAGCGGTGGGGTTTTTCGCCGCCATGCCATCCATCGCCCACCCCCTGCAACTGCTCAAAGACGTGGGCTTGGGTTACCTTACCTTGGGCCAGCCGTCGCCCACGCTGTCGGGTGGCGAGGCGCAGCGCATCAAGCTGGTGACCGAACTGTCCAAAGTGCGCGATGACATCGGCAAACGCGGCAACAAGGCGCCCCACACGCTGTACGTGTTGGACGAGCCCACGGTGGGCCTGCACATGGCCGATGTGGAAAAGCTCATCCACGTGCTGCACCGGCTGGTCAATGGTGGGCACAGTGTGGTCGTCATCGAGCACGACTTGGACGTGATCGCCGAGGCCGACTGGGTGATTGACTTGGGCCCAGACGGTGGTAACGCGGGTGGGCAGGTGGTGGCGGCGGCAACGCCGGAGACGGTGGTGCAGTTGGGAACGCACACCGGAGTAGCGCTTGAGGCGGTGCTGGCTCGGACTTAGCCGCCAGACTTTGAAGTCCATCGACCTTGACTCCGAAGCACCACCCCGCTTTGCGCCCGACTATGATGCGCATCATTACCCACATTGGATAGCGACTCTATGAAATCCGCGCTCTTTACACGCCGTGAACTGCTTCGCACGGTTCCATTCGGCATCACCGTGCTAACTGTGGGCTGCGCAGGGGTTCCGATTCCCGGCGTCAGCGATCCCGCTACCTTGCTGAAGGAAGGCGAGGCGCTCTACCAAGCCCAGCGTTATGACGAGGCAATCGCCAAATTCCGCGAGGTGATAGCACTGGACCGCACCAATTGGCGAGCGTGGTTGTGGCTGTGCCGCACTTACATCGTGCGTGGAATGTGGGGCGATGCAATCGAGAGTGGACGCCAGGCGTTCCAGTTTGCGCCGCAAGGGCCGGATGTAATGCAGACGTTTTTGCAAGCACTGTTCGGCGGCGGTGCGCAGGCACTGGAGGCAGGTAATTTCACTCAGTCCATCAGCCTTTTTTCTGAGTATCTGAAGCTCGATACCGGTAACGTCAACGCATGGACCAGCGTGGGCAAGGCCTATCTGGGCAATGGGCAATATGGCGACGCGCTGCAGTCGCTGCTCAAGGCGCTGGGCATGCCCGGTGTGGATCGCGGTGATGTGGTGAACAGCATTTTGTCCGGTGGCATGCAGGCCTTCAATCAGCGCGACTATGCCAGTTCGATCAATATGCTTAGCGAATACGTGAAGCAGGATCCGCGCAATTTCCAGGCCTATTTCACAATGGCGAAATCGTATTGGGAGTCGGGCCAGCGTGGCGGCGCAGTCGAGGCGTTAGTGCAGGCGCTCAAGATCAACCCAAGTAGCGGCGATGCATTGCAGTACATGTTCAAACTGCGCTAATTCAGCTTCCTGCTGCATCAGTGGACGGCCGAATGTAAGCAGCGAAATAAGTGGAGATTCTGTTGCAAACTCCCAGCACCCCGACGGCAACAACGCAGGTGGGCGCTTAGCCCTCAATAGCCGCCTGCGCCGCCGCCAAGCGGGCAATCGGCACCCGGTAGGGCGAGCAGCTGACATAGTTCAAGCCCGCGCGGTGGAAGAACGCCACCGATGCCGGGTCACCGCCGTGTTCGCCGCACACGCCGGTTTCGATATCGGGGCGCACGCTGCGGCCTTTTTGCACCGCCATCTCCACCAGCAAGCCCACGCCTTTTTGGTCGATGGACCGGAACGGATCGTGTTCGTACATGCCGCGCTTGAGGTAGTCGGGTAAGAACTTGCCGGCATCGTCGCGTGAGAAGCCCAACGTCATTTGCGTCAAGTCGTTGGTGCCAAACGAGAAGAACTCGGCCTGCTTGCCAATGCTGTCGGCCACCAGCGCGGCGCGGGGTGTCTCGATCATGGTGCCCAGCAAATATTCCAGCGTCTCGCCACGCTCGGCAAACACTTTGGCGGCCGTGGCGCGAATCACGTCGGCCTGTGCATTAAATTCGCGCACCGTACCCACCAGCGGCACCATGATCTCGACCTTGACTGCAACGCCCTCAGCGCGCACGTTCAGCGCGGCCTCGAACACCGCGCGCGCCTGCATCTCGGTGATTTCGGGGTAGCTGATACCCAAGCGGCAGCCCCGGTGGCCCATCATGGGGTTGAACTCGTGTAATTCCTCGACCCGCAGCTTGATTTTCGCCAGGGGTACGCGCATTTCTGTAGCCATCACCTTCTGGTTGGCCTCGTCATGCGGCAAAAACTCGTGCAAGGGTGGGTCCAGCAGGCGGATGGTCACCGGCAGGCCGGGCATGGCACGGAACAGGCCCTCAAAATCGCCCCGCTGCATGGGCAGCAACTTCGACAGTGCCTTGCGCCGTTCGGCCACGTTGTCGGCCAGAATCATCTCGCGCACCGCCAAGATGCGTTCGCCCTCAAAGAACATGTGCTCGGTGCGGCACAGGCCAATGCCGGCGGCGCCAAAGCCGCGGGCTACTTGCGCTTCGTCTGGCGTGTCGGCGTTGGTGCGAATCTCTAACCGTTTGTATTTGTCGGTCAAGGCCATCAGCTTGCCAAAGTCGCCGCTCAGCTCGGCGTCTTTGGTGGCAATCTTGCCTTCAAACACTTCGCCGGTAGAGCCGTTGAGTGAGAGCCAATCACCCTCGTTGTAGGTGTGTTCGCCCACGGTCATGGTGCGGACTTTCATGTCCACATGCACCGCGCCCGCGCCGGACACACAGCACTTGCCCATGCCCCGTGCCACCACGGCGGCGTGCGACGTCATGCCGCCGCGTGCAGTGAGAATGCCCTTCGCCACGCTCATGCCGCGCAGGTCTTCGGGCGATGTTTCTTGCCGCACCAAAATGACCGGTTTGCCCGCCTTGGCCCAGGTTTCGGCCTCGTCCGCATGGAACACAATTTGCCCGGTCGCCGCACCGGGCGACGCCGGCAGGCCGCGTGCAATCGCCGTGGCAGCCTTGAGCGCCTTGGGGTCAAAAATGGGGTGCAGCAGCTCATTCAAGCGGTCGGGGGCCACGCGTTGCAGGGCGGCCTTCTCGTCGATCATGCCTTGCGTCAGCATCTCCATGGCAATGCGCACCATGGCCGCGCCGGTGCGCTTGCCGTTGCGGGTTTGCAGCATCCACATCTTGCCCTCTTGGATGGTGAACTCCATGTCCTGCATGTCGGTGAAATGGTTCTCTAGCGTCGTCTCGGCGTGCAGCAGTTGCTGGTAGATGCTGGGCATCAACTCTTCTAACGAGGGGTAGTTTTTGTGGCGCTCTTCCTCGCTCACCTGCGCCAGCTCGGCCCAGCGGCGGGACCCCACCAGTGACACTTGTTGCGGCGTGCGCGTGCCTGCCACCACGTCTTCGCCTTGGGCGTTGACCAAAAACTCGCCGTTGAACAGGTCTTCGCCCGTGCCTGCATCGCGCGAAAAGGCCACGCCCGTGGCACTGCTGTCGCCCAGGTTGCCAAACACCATGGCCTGCACGTTCACTGCCGTGCCCCACGATGCGGGAATGTCATTCAACTCGCGGTACACACAGGCACGCTCGTTGTTCCAGCTCACAAACACGGCCCACACCGCGCCCCACAGTTGCTCCCACGGGTCGGTGGGGAACTCGCGCCCAATGCGCGCCCGAATTAGCGCCTTGAAACGCTGCACCAATTCCTTCAGATCGGATGCTTCCAAGTCGGTGTCGAGCTTGACGCCTTTTTTCTCCTTGACCATGTCGATGATCACTTCAAACGGGTCATGTTCTTCTTTGGATACGGGCTTGAGCCCCATCACGACATCGCCATACATCTGCACAAAGCGGCGGTACGAGTCCCAGGCAAAGCGCGGGTTGTTGGACTTTTTGGCCAGTCCTTCAACCGCTTCGTCGTTGAGACCCAGGTTCAAAATCGTGTCCATCATGCCGGGCATCGAGGCGCGCGCGCCCGAGCGCACCGACAGCAGCAGCGGGTCGGCGGCGTTGCCAAACTGCTTGCCCATCTCGGTTTCTACAAAGCGCACACCGGCCAGCACTTCGGCCTCAATGCGTTTGAACACCGCCTCCCGGCCGTCTTGGGTGAATGCGGTGCAGGCTTCGGTGCTGATGGTGAAGCCCGACGGCACGGTAATGCCCAAGCGGCACATCTCGGCCAAGTTGGCGCCCTTGCCACCCAGCAGGTTTTTCATGGCGGCGGCGCCTTCGGTGCGGCTGCTGCCAAATGCGTAAACGAATTTTTCAGGAGTGGTCATAGTGGCGGCAAGTAGGTTACAGACAACGGTGTCCACTTTCGATACTAGTCCTCTGGCGGCTTCAAGACTTAACACAGATCAATGTTTTGGCCATTTGGCCGCCAAAGCCTGTGGCACTATGCTGCGATGAACGACGCTCTGCTCCCCCTCACCCAAGCCCTGCGCACTTTCGCCCAAGAGCGCGACTGGGCGCAGTTCCACACCCCCAAAAACCTGGCCTGCGCGCTGTCGGTAGAAGCGGCCGAATTGCTAGAACATTTTCAATGGCTTACCGACGCGCAAAGCCAAGCGCTGACCTCTGAGCAAATGCAGCAAGTGGGCACCGAGGCGGCCGACGTGCTGCTTTACCTGCTGCAGCTGTGCGACAAGCTGGGCATTGATTTGGTAGCCGCCGCCCACCACAAGCTGGCAGCCAACGCCCAGAAATACCCAGTGGACAAGGCGCGCGGCAGCAGCAAGAAGTACACCGAGCTGTAGGCAAGAAGCCTTTGCCGTGCGTGCGGCGGCGCACAGACGGTGGTGCTGCGAACGGGTTCAATCGTCCCATGACCTACACAACCGACTCCTATCCATTGCCTTGCGCCGCACAGCCTATTAATTTCGCTATTCGGAACAGCCAGGTCGCACCGTGGTGGAGTGGTTTCACCGCCAACGAGCGTCACCCCGTGTTGCTGGGTGTGTTGGGCGCGGTAATTATCTTGGGCATGCTGCTGGCTTTTCTTCAGGTCGTCAGCGGCGCGGTAGAGCAAGGCGAGGCGCGCCGCGGCGCGACCGCAGCACAACAGGCTGCCACCGCGCGTTGCACCGCCATGCGGGGCCCAAGCGCCCAAGACGCGTGCCGCGGGCAGATTGCTGCGGGCAGCGGAATCACATCATTGGTCGCCATGCGATAACGGGCGTTGCCCTGTGCCTATGTGGCGCATAGGGGTTGCGCACGCTTCTTTTTTGTTAGCTGTATGGCCTACCTTGCTCCGCTTGCTGCCTACCACGTCGCGCACGCGTTGCGCTAGACATCCATCATCTTCCACGGCTATGAACCGGGCGAGCAGGCCGCTATGCGCCACGATGCCGCCCAGCGTGGCCCAGTATTCCACTTGCCCCGCCACCGAGCGGCGCATGGGCTGTGCGGCCTGCCGGGCTTGGTCCACACGGGCGGCGGGTCGTTCGACGGACGCAAATCCGGTGTTGGCTTTGGGCATGGCACTTCTCTCAAATGGCGCATTTGGCGTCACATTGATTCTTTTTACACTTAAAACTTTACGTTGCAGATTGTGATGTCAAGTTGGAGGGACATAAGTTACTACTGTTTTGATAGCTTCTTGCGCAATGAAAATTCGGGCTAATCGGGCCGCATGTCGATCAACATCTGCAGCATGTGCGCCATTTCTGCGTGGGAGTCCAAGAAAAACTTCGCACGTGAACTGCGGGCGTCTCTCCCGATTCGCACGGTCAGCCAGTGCTCCGGGGCAATCTCAAAGACGGCTTCGTCGTTCACATCATCTCCGACGAAAAGCGCTGCACCTGATTCTGAGCGTGCGACTAGGCGTTGCACTGCGTCGCCCTTATTGGGCGCATGCTCCGCCACCAAATTGACGACGAATTTGCCACCAAAGATGTGTAGGCCCGAACCTAAGTGGGCAATCGTGGATGCAATGCATTGCTGTGCTTTCGCGTGGTCCCTTGCTAAGCGGTAATGCAGAGCCATCGAGCTCCCTTTGTCCTCGATCATGACGCCTGCATCTTCCAACGCCGCCGCATGCATGGCCAGACAAGTGCGGGCGGATGTCAGCGCCATCTCGTGGATGGTTGACGTGGCAAGCTCGGGGTCCTCGGCTCCATGGCTGCCCACAATGTAGGCGGGTTCGAACCCTAGGCGCGGCGCCACATCGGCCACCTGGCGACCGGTAACAATGGCCACGGGTCGCCAGTGGGTCAGTTGGGTTAGTCGGTGCGACACGCCAGTAGACACTCGAACGTCGTTCGGGCGTGCCACGATGGGAGCCAGGGTGCCGTCGAAATCAAAGGCCAAGAGGGGTTTTAAGGCGAGTACGGCGACCAGCGCGCGCTGGCCTTCACTGGAAAAGAGATGTTTCATAGGATGGACCGGTGGCCAATGACCCGCGCTTCAATGCGTTTGCGTAGCCTCCAGCGCCCGGCGTCAGCGAGCATGCGCCCCGCCCAGCGGAAAACGTTGAACTCGCGCACCGTCATGCGCAGGCTGGCCATGCGTTCGCGCTGTTCTGCCTCGGGCATGGTGATGGCACGGAAGAGGGCGTCTGCCGTTTCTTCCACATGGTAAGGGTTGACGATCAGCGCCTCTTGCAATTCGCGCGCCGCGCCTGCAAAACGGCTCAAAATGAGCACGCCTTGCATGTCATCGCGCGCAGCAACAAACTCCTTGCAGACCAGATTCATGCCGTCATGCAGGCTGGTGACCAAACAGACATCTGCGGCGCGGTACAGCGTGGTGAGCGCATCGGTTTCATGGTGCTGCGCCAGCAAGTGCACCGGCTGGTAGTTTTGCGATCCAAAACGGGCGTTGATGCGTGTGGTGAGGTGCTGCACCCGTTCCTGGAAGAATCGGTATTCATCCAAGGCACTGCGGGACGGTGCCGCCACCTGAATGAAGGTAAATCGCCCCACCCACTGCGGGTATTTCTCCAGCATGCGTTCTACGGCATGCAGACGTTCAATGATGCCCTTGGTGTAGTCAAAGCGGTCCACGCCGACAGCTAGGCGGTGGTCGGCCGCTAGGCCGTGGGCGGCAAACACCTCTCGGCGGCAAGTCTCGACGGCGGGCCATGCTTGGGTTTCTGCTGGCTGGGGCCAAGCAATTGAGATGGGATAGCTTTCCACAAAAGTCTCTTCACCCCGGTAGGTAATAGTGGAGTGCTCGTGCTCGATGCGTGCTTCGAGATTGCGGTCAACCGTCTCCACAAAATTCTTGCAGTGGTATTGCGTATGGAAACCCAAAATGGTGCTGCCCAGCATGCCTTCGAGGAGCTCGCGACGCCAAGGACAGATGCCAAACGATTCGGGGTTGGGCCAAGGGATGTGCCAGAAGGTCAGGATGGTTGCGTTGGGCATTTTTGCGCGGACCATGGCCGGGAGCAGGGCGAAGTGGTAATCCTGCACAAGGATCACAGGGTCGTCGCTAAGGGCCTCGGCCACAACTGCATCGGCAAAGCGCTGGTTGATGGCGCGGTAGTGCTGCCAATCCGACTCCCGGAAGACCGGGCGCACATGCGCCACATGGCACAGCGGCCATAAGCCCTCATTGGCAAAGCCGTAGTAATAACCTTCCTCCTCCTCCTCCTTGCTCATCCAGATACGGCGCAGGGTGTAGTCGTCTTTGCCAGGCGGAACGCGCACACGGTCTGCCGAGTCGACCACATCACGGTCGGCGCTGCCGCTGCCATGGGCAATCCAGGTGCCCGAGCAGGCGCGCATGACGGGCTCCACCGCTGTAATGAGCCCGCTGGCGGGGCGTTTGACGACGACTTTGCCATCCTCACGTTCGTGGATATAGGGTTCGCGGTTGGATACCACAATCAACTGGTCGCCACGCAGCTGTGTGCGCAGCAGAGAGCGCAGTCGCTCGGGGTTCCATTCGGCATCGGGGCCGGCCGCACGCCGGTATTCATCGTCCAGATCGCGCAGGCGGGTTCGTAAATCGGCCGCAAATGCTGCCAGTTCCGGCGCTTGCGCGCCCATCGGCTTGATCAGCCCTTCGCCGCGCAGTAAAGCTTGTGCGCCTGACACCCAGCCCCGCCAGCTCAGCTGGGCTACCACCATGGTGATGAATGCGATGGTGATGCCCAGGGCCGCAATCAGCAAAACCAGGTATTTGCGCGTGTCTTGGCTGCGTCGCTCAATGAAACTCAGGTCATGTAGAACGATCAAGTCGGCCACACGCCCTTCCTCGCCGTTGACTGCGTGCAGGCCCACTTGGACAGCGCCACTGTCCAAGTGCAGTACGGAGTCGGTGCTTTGTGAATATTCCAGCGCCTTGGCGCAGGTCAGTGACGCGGGAAAGCCGGAGGTATTTAACAGCGAGGCTCCGCTCTCAGAGCATAGGCCGATTCCCACCAGACGTTCATCCAGAACAGAACGATTAAAGACGGATTGCAAGCGCTTGACGCTGCCGTTTTGCAGGGCTTCTGCGATAGAGTCTGACAGGGCATTGGTTACTAGGTTGCCGCGTAGGTTGAGATCGCGCGAAAACCAGCGCAGAGTTAAACCATCAACCAAGGGGAGCACCAGATAAGCGGTGGCGACCAGCGTCACGACCAAGGGCGCAAGAAAACGCAGTTGTAGCCTGAAAGTCTTCATCATGCCGTTGAAATTCCCCTGTTTGGTAGATGCCACGAACGTGACGGACACGCTAATTGCAAGTGTAGACCTTGCTTCGCAGCACGACATCGAATGCGATTAATATATTGGTGCAAATGTATTTTAAGGTAACCTCATGAAAAGTAAAAATATGGTCAGCGCTGCCACCCGTGGCGCGGCCAGCCTGGACCTTGCAGTCATTGGCAACTGTGCCATCAGCGCCCTGGTTGATCGCATGGCCCGCATTGTTTGGTATTGCAGCCCACGGTTTGATAGCACGCCGGTATTTCAGTCTCTGTTGTGCGGTGCGTCGGATGCGGTGCGCGAAGGTTTTATGGGGGTTGAGTTGGATGGGTTAGTGCGCACCGAGCAGTCTTATGATGCCGGAACAGCCATACTGCGCACCCATCTGATCGGAGGCAAAGGCGATGTGGTTGAGGTGACGGATTTCGCCCCGCGTTTTCTGCACCACGACCGCATGTTTCGCCCGGCGCAGTTAGTGCGCAGGGTTAGGCCATTGCATGGACACCCCCGCGTTCGTTTTGTCGTGCGTCCCAAGGGAGCGTGGGGCGCGGCCGAATCCGAAATTACGCGTGGTAGTCATCACCTGCGTTACGTGCTGCCCGAGCAGACCTTGCGGCTCAATACCTCGGTGCCGCTGACCTATGTGGTGGACGAGAGTTGGTTCCTGTTGACCGCACCAGTGAGCATGTTGCTCGGCCCGGACGAAACCCTAGTCGGTTCGATTGAAGACACGGCGCGCGAGTTTGAAGAGCACACCGCACTGCATTGGCGCGGATGGACCCGGCGCTTGGCCTTGCCCTACGAGTGGCAGGATGTTGTCATTCGCTCGGCCATAACCCTCAAACTGTGCCAATTTGAGGAAACGGGTGCGATTGTGGCGGCGATGACCACCAGCATTCCGGAGGCGGCGGACAGTGGACGTAACTGGGACTACCGTTATTGTTGGTTGCGTGATGCATTTTTCGTGGTGCGCGCGCTCAATAGCCTGTCCGAAGTCGGAACCATGGAAAACTACCTTCAGTGGCTGCAGAACATTGTGAGTGGCAGCGATGGCGGCCACATACAACCCTTGTATGGCATTGGGCTGGAGCACGAATTGACGGAGCTGACGGTTGACGCCATCAGCGGCTACCGGGGCATGGGCCCCATCCGCGTGGGCAATCAGGCTTTTGAGCATTTTCAGCACGATGTATACGGCAACATTGTGTTGGGCTCAGCGCAGTCCTTTCACGATCGGCGCTTGTTTCGCCCGGCCATGGAGCGGGCATTCACGCAGCTCGAGCGGGCGGGTGATCAGGCCTGGCGTCTGCACGACCAGCCGGATGCGGGCATGTGGGAATTGCGGACACGCTCACGGGTGCACACTTCTTCATCGCTGATGTGCTGGGCAGCATGCGACCGCCTAGCGAAGATTGCCCATGTGCTGGGTCAGGGGCTGCGTGCAGCGCACTGGGTCGAGCGCGCGCAGCATATTCGCGACAAAATATTGCAACAGGCGTGGAGCGAGAAGCGCCAGTCATTTGTGGAAAGTTTTGGCGGCTCCAGTCTGGATGCCAGTGTCCTGCTGATGACGGAAGTGGGCTTTATCGACGCGCGCGATCCGCGATTTGTCCGCACTATGACAGCGTTGGAGCAAGCCTTGTGTGATGGCCCCTTCATGCGCCGCTACGAGGCCGCCGACGACTTTGGGCGGCCGGAGACCGCGTTTAATGTGTGTTCCTTCTGGCGCATTGACGCCCTGTCACGGATGGGGCGCGAACAAGAGGCCAGGGACATCTTTGGACAACTGCTCGCCTGCCGAAACCATGTGGGACTCTTGTCCGAAGACACCTTGCCCGCAACCGGGGAGCCCTGGGGGAATTTTCCGCAGACCTACTCCATGGTTGGTTTGATCAACGGAGCCGTTCGACTTTCAAAGCCGTGGGAGAGTTTTGTCTGAGACCTGCATTGGTCTCAGACTTGGGCAATTAACCCGCTGTTTGCAGCGCCAAGCCCGCGTGCTCGCGCAGCGGGTGAAAGTGGATCTTGGGGAAGCGCTCTTGCGCCAAGCGCACGTCATACGGGCTGGTGCACAAATAGGCCAAGGTGTTTGCCGCATCCCGCGCCAGTCGCATGGGGTAGGCATCGCAGAAGGTTTTGAGCTCGGCCGGTGTGTCCGCCGTGATCCAGCGGGCGCTGGTGTATTGGCAACCTTCTAGGCGAATGTCGGCGTCGTATTCGCCTTTGAGGCGGTGCTGCACCACTTCAAACTGCAACTGGCCGATTGCGCCCAGCAGCATGTTGCCGCCAATCTCGGGGCGAAACACCTGAATCGCGCCTTCCTCGCCCAGCTGCGCTAGGCCCTGTTGCAGCTGCTTGGTACGCAGTGGGTTGCGCAGCACCACGGTCATGAACATCTCGGGTGCGAAGAAGGGTAGGCCGGTGAACAGCAGATTAACCGAGCCGTCGGTAATGGTGTCACCCAACTGCACACCGCCGTGGGTGGTAAAGCCCACGATGTCGCCGGCAAAGGCTTCTTCCACCGCCTCACGGCGCTGGCTCATGAAGGTGACCACGCTGGTGGGGCGCAGTTCTTTGGCGGTGCGCATGACCTTGAGCTTCATGCCTGGTGTGTATTTGCCCGACGCCATACGCACAAAGGCAATGCGGTCGCGGTGGTTGGCGTCCATATTGGCCTGCACTTTGAAAACCACGCCGCTGAAGGCTTCATCCTCGGGGCGCACTTCTTTCACCACCGGCTGTTTGTTGACCACCACGCGGCTGGTGCGCGGCTGGGGGCTGG
>JBBRNS010000079.1:0-15596 GCA_038230175.1 Burkholderiales bacterium | reverse complement strand
GCACTGGTAGCAAAAGTGGCAGCCCCAAAAAACGCAGTCGCCACGGCAAGGGCATCACCACGACGATGCCGCCCAAGACACCCACGGCACCCGCCCACAACGGGGGCACCGCAACACTCAGGGCAGCCCAAGGCCAACTGGCCAGAACATGCAAGTAGGCCATCAAACCCTCAATGGCCGCACCCGCCACCATCCATAGCGCCGGCACCACAACACCCAGCATGGCCAGGGGCGTAACCACCAGGGTCATCCAGGGAATAGCCACCGCATTGGCGGCCAAGCCCACGACCGACACCTGGCCAAACAGCAGCAGTGTCAAAGGGGTCAGCGCCACGGTGACCACCCACTGCGCGTGCAACATAGAAAATACAGAGGCTTTTAGGCCGCTAGCCCTCGCAGAATCTGCGTAAGCAGCTCCTGAATTGCTAGCAAAAAGTACCCCTACAGCCACAAAGCTGAGCCAAAATCCGGCCTGCAGCAAGGCCCACGGGTCGGTGGCCACCGCCACCGCGCAGGCCAGCATCCACACCAAAGGCCAGGGCCAGCGCGCCCCGGACAGGCGCAAGACCGCCACAGTAGCCAACATCACACAGGTGCGCTGCGCCGGTACCCCCCAGCCGGAAAAAGCCGCGTAGGCCACCGCCAGCACCACCCCGCCGACCAAGGCAGCGCTGGGTGCGGGAACGGCCAAACACAAACGCTGCGAGCGCCGCCACAAGCCGCCCACCACCAGCGCCGCCGCCCACGCAAACATGGTGATGTGCAGGCCGGAAATACTCACTAAATGCGCTATGCCGGTGGCGCGAAACACGTCCCAATCGGCACGCTCGATCGCGGCCTGGTCCCCCACCACCAGCGCGGCGAGCATGCCGCTGGTGGGTCGATCCGCCACCTGCTGCGCAATCCGCGCGCGCACCATCTGGCGCAGCCACGCAACCGGGTAGCGCCAGGTCTGTCCCAGGCGCACCGGGGCCGGGTCTTTGACAGTGGCACGTACATAAGCGGTGGCCTGAACACCCTGCTCCCACAGCCAGAGTTCGTAGTCAAAACCATGTGGATTTTGGCTGCCATGGGGTGCCTTGGGCCGCAGCACCATGCGCCAGCGCTCGCCGGATTTGACCTCAATGGCCTGCGGATCCGCGCGCGGCTCCGCAGCGTTTGCAGTGTCGCCCGGCACGCTGTCCGACCCTGCCGCCGCCATAGGCCCAGCGGCCCAGGCGCGGGGGTACCAACCCACGTCGATGTACTGCGGCAGCGCGGTGGGCTGGCCATCCAAGGTCGCGGATTCCACGGCCAACCGGAATCGCTGGCCCGATTCACTGCGCTGGGGCAAGTTAGCCACCACCCCAGTCACCAGCAGGTCCCGCCCCTCCAGCGCCGGGTTCAATGCCCCCTGCTGGTACACCGCTGCCCGCAGGCCAGCCACCCCAAAACCCAGTGCCGCCATGGCCAGAACCACCGCCACAAGTCGTGTGCCATGTACTATATTTTTAAGAGCAACTAACCCATATACAGCGAGGGCTAACGGCACAATTAATGCATAAATTTTCCCATTCCAAAGAATAGCCTGCTGCAGCTGCAGCGCCACCCCCAGAACCCATGCCATGAGGGCAGGGAACAGGGTCTTGGCCATACCGGCAGGGAGTTGTGCAGCACGGTGCATGCGCCATGCTAACCGCGCAACGGCGCAAAAGCACCAACGCAACCCGGCCAGACGCCACCGCTTTGTATGGTGGCGCGAGAATTGCTTGTTACTATGTGCACGAACCCCTACAGGCCTTGCGTTCACCCCTGAGCCTTACTGAGACCCATCTATGTCGATTCATGCTGCGCTGAACCACGTTACCCACTACACCTATGACCGCCTGGTGGCTCTGGGCCCCCAGGTTGTGCGCCTGCGCCCCGCCCCCCATTGCCGTAGCAAGGTCATGTCGTATTCGCTCAAAGTGGAGCCCGCCGAGGGCCATTTCTTAAATTGGCAGCAAGACCCCTTTGGGAACTACCAAGCACGCTTGGTTTTCCCGAACAAAACGCGCGAATTTAAAGTAACGGTGGACTTGGTCGTTGAAATGGCGGTTTACAACCCTTTCGACTTCTTCCTGGAGCCGTCGGCTGAAGAATTTCCGTTTAAATACGAACCGACGCTGCAAGAAGAGCTGCTGCCGTACCTGATGGCCATGGAGCGCACCCCCTTGCTGAGCGAGTTTCTGCACAAGGTCGACTACACCAAGCGCCGCACGATCGACTTCTTGGTAGACCTCAACTTCCTTGTGCACAAGGCGGTCAACTACACCATTCGCATGGAGCCCGGTGTGCAGAACCCGGAAGAAACCTTGGCCAAAGCCAGTGGCTCATGCCGCGATTCCGCGTGGCTCTTGGTGCAGTTGCTGCGCCACTGCGGGCTAGCCGCACGGTTTGTGTCGGGTTACCTCATTCAGCTCACGCCCGACGTCAAGGCCCTGGATGGCCCCAGCGGCACCGAGGTCGACTTCACCGATTTGCATGCCTGGTGCGAGGTCTATCTGCCAGGCGCTGGCTGGATTGGGCTGGACGCCACATCAGGCTTGCTGGCGGGCGAAGGCCATATTCCCGTGGCCTGCACGCCACAGCCCTCAGGTGCAGCACCCATCGAGGGCGGTGTGGACGAGAGCGCGGTCACCTTCAGCCACCACATGGAAGTGACGCGTATTTACGAGTCGCCCCGGGTCACCAAACCCTACACCGAGGAACAGTGGGCGCAGGTCATGGCGCTGGGTGCAGCCGTAGACCAAGACCTGGTGGCCCACGATGTACGCCTGACTATGGGCGGCGAGCCCACCTTTGTGGCCGTAGGCGACCGCGATGCCGGCGAATGGAACATTGATGCATTGGGCCCTACCAAACGGGGCTATGCGACCGCGCTCGTGCACAAACTGCGCGCCCAATACGGAAAAGGCGGCTTTTTGCACTTTGGCCAAGGCAAGTGGTACCCGGGTGAACAACTCCCCCGATGGGCGCTTAACATCTACTGGCGCACCGACCAGCAACCCGTATGGAATGACCCGAGCCTGTTTACCGATGAGCGTGAACCCACGCACTACACCACCGAAGACGCCCGCCGCTTTACTTACGCCCTGGCCCAGCGGCTGTCGCTGTCGGACCGCTACATCCAGCCAGGCTTTGAAGACAACCTGTATTACCTGTGGCGTGAACGCCGCCTGCCGGTCAATGTCGATGTCTTAAACGCCAGGCTGGACGACGAAATTGAGCGCGCCCGCTTGCGCCGGGTGTTTGAAGCCAAACTTGAGGCACCGGTGGGCTATGTGCTGCCCATCAAGGCCACTGACCCCTGGACCAACGCCGGCGCCAAATGGACCACCGGAGCATGGTACTTCCGCGACGACCGCATGTATTTGATACCCGGCGACTCCCCAATGGGTTTGCGCCTACCGCTGGATTCCTTGCCTTGGGTGCGCAAGGCGGACTACCCCTACTTGGTGGAGCGCGATCCCACCGAAGAACGCACGCCGCTGCCCCCCCACTCCAGCCTGGCAGCGCCCTACCAGCGACTCTCAGAGACACGCCTGACGGATGGGGCGCCGCAATCGCAGAACACGACCCCGGTTGCGATCCCCAGCACCCAGCGCCGTGATGGTGTGCCCATCTTGGGCGGCAGCGGGCGCGCCCGAGAAGCTGCGCGCAAGTTCCAAAGTGCCCTGAAAAAGACCAACGGCAATGCCAGCACCAGTGTGCTGGCCGGCGCACCCGCTCCAGCACATAGCCCGACCCCATCCAACACTGGAACCGGCCAAACCGAACCATCGGACTTTGCGCGGGTTCCAGGCCCGCACGAATCCGCCCATTGGGTCACCCGCACCGCACTGTGCGTTGAGGTGCGTGACCCGCGCCGGGCCAATGGCCCCAAGGCCGAGACCCTGGGTGAAAGCTCGGGCGTGCTCTACATCTTTATGCCCCCGTTGGAGCGACTGGAAGACTACCTCGACCTGTTAGCCGCCATTGAGACCACTGCCAAGTCGCAAGGGGTCAAACTGGTCCTGGAGGGCTACCCACCCCCGCGTGATCCACGCCTCAAACTGTTGCAAGTCACACCCGACCCGGGCGTTATTGAGGTCAACATCCACCCAGTGACCAACTGGAAGGATCTGGTGGCCAACACCGAATTTTTGTACAACGCTGCGTTTGAGTCGCGCCTGTCGGCCGAGAAATTTATGCTCGACGGCCGCCATACCGGAACCGGCGGCGGCAACCACTTTGTCATGGGCGGCGCCACTCCGGCAGACAGCCCCTTCTTGCGCAAACCCGAGCTGCTGGTCAGCCTGCTGGCGTACTGGCACAACCACCCGTCTTTGAGCTACCTGTTTAGCGGCCTGTTTGTCGGCCCCACCAGCCAAGCCCCCCGGGTGGACGAGGCACGCAACGACCAGGTGTATGAGCTGGAAATTGCCATCGAGCAAATCTACAAAAACCGCGAACTGCATGGCGCCAGCATGCCCCCGTGGTTGGTGGACCGGACCCTGCGCAATATCCTGATCGACGTGACGGGCAACACCCACCGCAGCGAGTTTTCGATTGACAAGTTGTATTCTCCCGACTCGGCAACCGGCCGCCTGGGCCTATTGGAGTTGCGCACCTTTGAGATGCCGCCGCACCCGCGCATGAGCATCGTGCAGCAGTTGCTGCTGCGCGCGCTGGTGGCAAGGTTCTGGAAAAAGCCGTACCAGGCGCCGCTAACCCGCTGGGGCACCGAGCTGCATGACCGCTTTATGCTGCCCACGTTTATCCAATCGGATTTCTTTGATGTGGTGGCCGATATGCAAACGGCAGGCTATGCCTTTGAAGCCGACTGGTTTGCCCCCCATCTGGAGTTCCGCTTCCCGTTGGTTGGCAGTGTGCAGGTGGCTGGTGTGGAGATAACCCTTCGTTGCGCACTGGAGCCCTGGCACGTGATGGGTGAGGAAGGCAGCGTTGGCGGTACCTCCCGCTACGTCGATTCGTCACTGGAGCGCATGGAGGTGCACGTCAAGGGCTTTAATGAGAGCCGCTACCGGCTCACCTGTAACGGCCACGCTTTGCCGATGCAGGGTACCGGCACGGTGGGCGAGTTTGTGGCGGGCGTGCGTTACAAAGCCTGGAATCCGCCAAGCAGCCTGCACCCCACCATTGGTGTACACGCGCCACTGACCTTTGACGTTGTCGACACCTGGGCGCAGCGCTCGATAGGCGGCTGCCAGTACCACGTCGCCCATCCGGGCGGCCTGAGCTACAGCACCTTCCCAGTGAATGCCTACGAAGCCGAAAGCCGCCGATTGACCCGCTTTACGACCCTGGGCCACACCCCAGGTGTTGTTCCTGGTGCACCACCGAGCATCGGTGTGACCACATCCCGAGAGTTCCCATTAACCAGGGATTTGAGGAGAGTGTAGTTTTGCTGCCAAAATAGGAGCGCATCTAAGCGGTTCATTTGGGGGCTGCTGTGCGACGTTGTAGACTGTGGTATGGGGACAAAACAACAACCTTCAGGATTGCTATCGAAAGTAGCGCGCTATTTCGGCACGCCGGCCCCAGAGGGGGTCGATGCCGATGAGTCGGTCCAGTCACGCACCGGTGAGCTTGAAAAACACGCGCTGCAATCGCTGATTGAGCGCAAGCGCCAAGACGACCTGGTACGTCGGCGCGAATTTAACCATTTGCGCAAGCTGCGCACGCACAGCTGGGGAAGCAGTGCGGCCGGCCTTAGTGGCATGGGCAACACGGAGCGCCCGTCAGTCTTTCAACACAGCTCGGGCTTCAGTGTCGAGGACCGTGCCTCCACCATCAAGAAGATTGACGATATTGAAGCCACTATGGTCGAGGGCTGGTCTAAGGGCAAAGCCGCGACCAAGAAGCCCCTGACCCAAAGACCCGCTGCACCAGGGCAACAAAATCAACGTGCCAGCGGCCCCGCGCCGGGAATGAAACCGCCCAAGCTCACCGAGCGGGCCACACCATCCCAACAGGCACCCCTGGTGGACATGGACCTGGACTTCACTGCCATGCTGTCGGCCACGCCCTTGGCGCCCATGGCCGAGAAGGCACCCACTGCCAGCAAGGATATGCCGGTTGCGGCACCGGTGGCATCCGCAGCGACACCACCCGTTGCCGCCCCCGCTGCCCCCAAGCCGGCTGCCACCAGCACGCCAGCTGCGACCGTCGGCGCCAGTGCGGCATCGATCACGGCGGCACCATTAGCGCCTACCGACAAAGCCGCCAAGTCAAGCCCGCCACAGCGCAACCTCACCCCGACGCCCGCATTGGTCGAAGCGGTGTTGCTGGCAGAGCCAGTCGAAAGCGGACTGCAAGCAGCAGCCATGTTGTTTGCCGAAGGCGACAGCGCCGCCGCAGAAGCGGTTTTGCTGGCTCTGATTCAAGGCACGGACATTGGACCGGGGGAAGCCGACGTGTTGGCCTCTGCCCTGTTCGATCTGTACCGCGCAACCGGCCAACAAGACGGATTCGACGTGGTGGCCATGGACTATGCGGGTCGTTTTGGCCGCTCCCCTGCCGAATGGTTCTCGCTTCCTGAAATGCTGGGTAAGAGCGCGGCAGCCGCAGTCGCACCGCCCCCTAAGCCTTTAATGATGCAAGCCCAGGACGGCGTATGGACTTGTCCCGCCCTGCTGGACACGGCTGCGCTGGCCAATCTCACTGCGCGTTTTCCAGGCAATGCCGCCGAGTGGCACATTGATTGGGCCAAGCTCAGCACCATAGACGCCCAAGCGGCACCCGCCCTGGCCGATGTGTTCAAGTTCTGGACGACACACCCCGTCAAACTGCACTGGGGCGGCATGGATGCGCTACTGCGCGCCCTAGAATCCCAAACTCCGGCCGATGACAACAGTGCCGACCCGCTGTGGTGGATGATTCGGCTCGATGCCTTGTGCATTTTGGGCGAACAAGACCCCTTTGAGAGTCTGGCGCTGGACTACTGCGTGGTCTACGAAGTGTCGCCACCCAGCTGGAAAGACCTGCCCTGCGAGTATGTGCAAGAGCTCTCGCCCAGCGTCTTCCTGACCAATCCCGACGACCCCCATTCCGTGCCGCCGCATGAGGGTCTTGACGCACCGGCCCTGTACGCGAGGGCCGAACTCAGCGGCGAACTGCTGGGCGACCGTCAGGATGTGCTGGATCGACTGCAGGCGGCGTCAGACTCATCCGACTATGTCGTGGTTTCGTGCGCACGCCTGATCCGAATCGATTTCACGTCCACAGGCAATCTATTGAACTGGGTAACTGCTTGCCAAGCCAAGGGCTGCCAGGTCGAATTTGACCAGGTTCCGCGGTTGGTGTCGGTATTCTTCAAAATGTTGGGGTTGGATGGTCACGCCAAAGTGTCTGTGCGCGCCAATTGACCGCCGTGACGCAATCACAATCGCAATCACAATCCGCCAACTCTTTTCAATCCCGCCTTGGGGCCAATCTGCAAACTCCGGGCAAGGCGCAAGATGCAGCCATTGCGGCGGTGACAGCAACAGTCGGCCATTTTGACGAACTGCATGGGCGCACCTTCTCAGATGCAGCACCAGCCGAAAATGCGGTTCCTTTAACAGCAGATACGGCGCCATTGTCGGGGCCTTGGAGCCAATTTTTCTCCGACATTGAGGTCGATGGCGGCGGCACGCTGGCGCACCGCGCCGACAGCTTGGCCCGCCAGATCCACGACAACGGCATCTCTTACAACGTATACGCCGACGACGGAGGGCCACAACGTCCGTGGTCCTTGGGATTGTTCCCGCTCATTATTTCGCCGCAAAACTGGCAGCATATCGCCGCCGGGGTGACCCAACGGGTGCGCCTGCTAGACCGGCTGATGGCCGACGTATATGGCCCGCAAGAACTGCTAGCAAAGGGCCTGCTGCCACCGGCCTTGGTTCAGGGCCACCCCGATTACCTGCGGGCCATGCACGGTGTCAAACCCGTTGGCGGCACCCATTTGCACATTGCCGCCTTTGATCTCGCGCGTGGACCGGGCGGCAACTGGTGGGTGGTGTCCCAACGGACCCAAGCACCGTCGGGTCTGGGCTACCTGTTAGAAAACCGCCTTGCGGTCTCGCGCCTATTCCCCCAGGCCTTTGAAAACCTGCATGTCCAACGCCTGGGTGGTACCTACCGCGCACTGATCGACAGCATGAAACGCATGAGTCCTGCCGGTGGTGACGCACAAATTGCGCTGCTCACATCCGGGCCCTACAACGAAACCTATTTCGAACACGCCTACTTGGCGCGTTATCTTGGTATCACCCTGGTGGAGGGGGACGACCTGACCGTGCGCGACCAGCGCCTGTACCTCAAGACCTTGCGCGGACTGGTGCCCATTCATGGATTGATAAAACGGCTCGACGACCAATTTTTAGACCCGCTGGAGCTGCGAGCTGACTCCACCCTGGGCGTGCCCGGTCTGCTGCAGGTGATCCGCGCAGGCAACGTACTGGTGGCCAACGCACCCGGATCAGCTTTTTTAGAGTCACCAGCGTTGCTGGGCTTTTTGCCCGCTCTCTCGGAGCATTTGCTGGGAGAAACCCTGCAACTGCCCGCGTTGCCCACTTGGTGGTGCGGCGAACAAACCGCTATGGACCATGCCCTGCCGCGGCTCAGCGCATGTGCCATCAAACCCACTTACCCGGGGTCACTGCAAAACGCCCCGATGGACATGGATGCGGTGCTTGGCCATAACCTGGGCGCAGATGCGCTGGCCGATTGGTCCCAGAGAATTGCTCGCAACCCGTCCGACCACACGATTCAGGCCTACCTGCCCCTGTCGCAAATGCCGACCTGGCAAGCCAGCAACGGGCCCACCATTACGCCGCGATCGGTGATGCTGCGCGTGTTTGCCATCGCCGACGGCCCTCAATCCTGGCGCGTTTTGCCCGGCGGTCTAGCCCGGGTGGCCGGCGCCACTTCCGACATTGCCACCATGCAGTTTGGCGGCAGCAGCGCCGACGTGTGGGCCATGACCACCGGCCCGGTTGACAAAACAACCCTGCTGCGCCCGCCACTCACCCCCTCGACCTTGGCGCAGCGCAAACGCCTCGTTACCAGCCGGGCGGCTGAAAACCTGTTCTGGCTGGGCCGCTACACCGAACGGGCAGAGAACTCCGTGCGGCTGGCGCGGTTAACGCTCGAAGCCCTTAATGGCGACGACCAAAGTTCACAGCCACTGTTGGGTTGGCTGGGAAAAATGGCAGTGGACAACACCCTGGTTTTACCTGGCCTAGCGCCGCTGACGCCGGGGCCTGCTTCACGGCGGGCCTTTGAGCGTGCGCTCATTACCAGCCTAGGCAGCGACGACAAGGCCACCAGCGTTGGCTTTAATTTGCGCGCCGTCAGGCTAGCCGGCGCAGCGGTGCGTGAGCGCCTGTCACAAGAGCACTGGAACGTGATGCAGCGTGCCGAAGAGTCATTTTCCCGCAGTTACACGACCCACATGGCCCAATCGGACTACGGGGTTGTCGAGGCCTTGCGGACGCTCAAAACCGCCAGCGACGACCTGGCCGCCATGACCGGTGCCCAGACCGACCGTATGACCCGCGACGATGGCTGGCGCCTGTTGAGCATCGGCCGCCACCTAGAGCGTTTGCGCTTTTTGTCTTCGGCCTTGGCCTTGGGATTTAAGATGGGCTCAGTCCACCATGATGGTGGCTTTGAAGCCATGATTGCTCTATTTGACAGTTCCATCACCTTTCACGCCCAGTACCAGCAAGCGCGCGACACCGCTGCACTGATTGACTTGCTGGTGTTAGACCCCGACAACCCTCGGTCATTGGCGTGGGTTGCCCAAACGTTGCGGGGACGCCTGACCAAACTCATTGACGGCAAAAACACCCCGTCACGCGGACTGGCGCTGCATGTCCCAGACCCTGAAACATGGCACTTAGATGTGCTGTGCGAAACCGATTCCCAGCACCATTTTGGCCCACTGACCGATCTTTTGCGCGCGTGCGGCGAGGCCGCCCACACGACGTCGGAAGCCATCGGAACGACCTATTTCACCCACTCCGGAGAATCCGGCCAAAGCATGGGTGTGTCGTGAAACTGCACATCACCCACGAGACCTGCTACGACTACGTGCCAGCCGTGAACGTGGCCAAACATATCGCCTACCTGCAGCCACGCAACACCCCACAGCAGACCTTGCTCGACCACCGCCTAGATATCAATCCCACTCCGGCACAACAGGTATTGCTACGGGACGTGTTTGGCAACACCCGCCAGTATTTCTCTTTGCAAAGCACGCATACGCAACTGCGTGTGGTGGCCCGCAGCATCGTGCACACCATTGACCATGCCCTGCCGCCCAGCACGATCGCTTGGGAGGATGTGCGCGACCGCTTTCGGTACGCCGCGGGACAGCCCTATGACCCAGCCGTCGAGTTCGTCTTCGCCTCGCCCTATATACCGCGGCACATGGATTTCGCGCAGTATGCCAAACCCAGCTTGGCAGCGGGCATACCCTTTGCTGAAGCGGCGCTGGACCTGATGCAGCGCATCCATGCCGACTTTGAGTACGAATCGCACAGCACTGAGATCAGCACACCCGCTCTGCAGGCCCTAGCGCAGCGCAAAGGGGTTTGCCAGGATTTTGCCCACATCATGATTGCCTGCCTTCGGGCCCACGGCTTGCCCGTGCGCTACGTCAGCGGTTACCTGCTCACCCACCCAGCGCCGGGCCAGGAGCGTTTGCGCGGCAGCGACGCGTCGCACGCTTGGTGTTCGGTGTACCTGCCGGACTGGCCCGAAGGGGGACGCTGGTATGACCTGGACCCGACCAACAACCGCGCGGGTTGCGGCTCCCCCGGGGAAGACTATGTCGTCTTGGCGGTGGGCCGCGACTTTGCCGACGTCTCCCCCATACGTGGCGTCATCCACGGCGGAGGGCACCATACGTTAGAGGTTGCGGTCACGGTAGAGCCTCAAGAGGAAACCGTCAACCACACCTACGAACTATGATATTGATAGCGCCTTGCGCACATTCCACGAGGGCTACAA
This sequence comes from Burkholderiales bacterium, assembly GCA_038230175.1. GTDB lineage: Bacteria > Pseudomonadota > Gammaproteobacteria > Burkholderiales > Burkholderiaceae_C > Allorhodoferax. Next base: position 4,574 of record JBBRNS010000079.1, on the reverse strand, counting down.
CGGCTTTTTACTATTAACCACGCATTGGATAAACCTATGTCTGTTTACGACACCCTTTCGCAGATGAACATCACCCTGCCCCCCGTTTCCGTGCCAGCGGCGGCTTATGTGCCTTTTGTCCAAACCGGAAATTTGGTATTTCTCAGTGGCCATATCGCAAAGCAAGATGGCAAACCTTGGGTCGGCCAGCTGGGCAAAACCATGGCCACAGAAGAAGGCAAAGCGGCGGCGCGCGCCATTGCCATTGACCTGTTGGGAACCCTGCATGCAGCGGTGGGAGATTTAAACCGGGTAAAACGCATCGTCAAACTCATGTCGCTGGTCAATTCCACCGCAGACTTTACCGAGCACCACTTGGTCACCAACGGCGCCAGCGAACTGCTAGGCCAAGTTTTTGGGCCAAACAAAGGCGCCCACGCACGCAGCGCGTTTGGTGTGGCGCAAATTCCACTGGGTGCCTGTGTCGAAATTGAACTGATTGCCGAGTTGGCGTAAACGCCCATTGCGGCCCAGCCCAATCGGCCCGAAAATGCGCAACCTAACTCTTCAATGTGCCCGGTTTCAGCCATATGATACTGGGGCATGTGTCCGATGCAATTGAATCTGGTTCACCGCTGGCTGTTGTCATTCCTGCTGACCCTCTGGGTCGCGGCGCCAGTGTCGGCGCAAACGGCTGGGGACGCGACATTCCCTACGCTGACCATTTCCCAGCTGTCGCCCACGCGTATTGAAGTCGGCACCCAAATGGGGGTGATGGTTGACAGCTCTGCCACTTTGACGCTAGAGCAGGCCCGCCACTCCGAACTGACGTGGCAGACCATCACACGGCGATCCCCCAACTTTGGCTTCACCGAAGATGCCTACTGGTTTCGCTTTCAGGTCGACAACCCGGATACGAAGCCGCTGCCACGCTACATTGAACTGCCCATTCCATTTTTGAACGATGTACGGCTCTACCATTTTGCGGGCGATAGGCTACAAAGCAGCCATTCCCTTGGCAATGCGCTGCCCTTTGCCCAACGCTCGGTGCGCCACCGCAACTTCGTCATGCCGGTCACCTTGGAACCTGGCGTCAACCTGATCTACATGCGACTAGCCTCGGCCGGAAGCATCGAAGGGCCGCTGCGCATTTGGGAGCCGATGGCTTTTTACGCTTCCAGTAACGACGAAAACCTGCTCCAAGGTGGCGTGATCGGCGTCATGCTCATCATGATCGCGTACAACCTGTTTGTGTACTTCTCAACACGCGACGTCAACTACCTCTACCTGATTGGCTTTATCGCCAGTTACATGATGTTCCATCTGGCTTTGACCGGTTATGCCTATGACTATTTGTGGCCCAAGGCTGTGCGCTGGAACAGCTTTGCCATTGCCACCTTTGCGGCTAGTACGGAGCTGTTTACCTGCCTGTTTACCAGCCACTTTCTCAAGCTGCGCCAGTTCTCCCAGCCAGCCTTTCATCTGGTGCGCGCAATGACGATCTTTTGCACCGCGTTATTGGTCATGACCTTTGTATTGCCCTACAGCCTGACCATTCGCGTAGGTGCAGCCATCGTGGTACCACTGGCAGGCATTGCGCTGTCGCTGGGATACTGGCGCTGGTGGCGCGGGGCTACCTTTGCCCGTTACTACTACTTGGCATGGACTGCCATTTTGGTGGGTGTGTCGGTATTGAGCGCCAGCAAGTTGGGCTGGATCCCGCTCAACACATGGACCGAGAATGCGTCACAAATTGGCATCGTGCTGCAGATTTTGTTTCTCTCATTCACCTTGGCCGACCGCATCAACCATGACCGCAGTTTGCGCCTCAATGCCCAGGCCGTTGCCTTGGCGCATGAACGCAAGTCACGCAAGAGCCAACAGGCTCTGATCGAAGCCACCAAAACCTCTAACCGCGAATTGGAGCAACGCGTGCAGTTGCGCACCAGTGACCTCAAAGCCACACTGGAGCAGCTAAAAGTCGCCAACGACCACCTGCAACTCTTGTCCATCACCGACGGCCTTACCAAAATCAGCAACCGCGCGTATTTCGACAAGGCGGTGGCCACCGAGCTGCGGCGTGCGGCGCGCCAACAAAGCGCGATCACAGTTATTCTGTTTGACATTGACCATTTCAAACAGATCAATGACACCCACGGGCATTTGGCCGGGGACGCTTGCCTGCGGGCATTGGCCAATTTGCTCAAACCACGTATCCACCGCGCGGGGGATATTTTTGCCCGCTACGGTGGTGAAGAATTTGTGCTTGCAGTGGGGGGCTTTGACATGGCCGGATCCGTGGCACTGGCGCAAGAATTCAGGGCGGCAATCGAGTCGATGCGCATCAATTTTGCAGACACCACCATCCAATTTACCGCCAGTTTTGGCGTGGTATCCGCGATTCCCCACCCCACCATGCGCCCACAAGACTTCTTGGCCCATGCGGACAAGGCGCTCTACCAAGCCAAGGCCGATGGACGCAACTGCGTGCGCGCCTGCGCCATCCCTGCGGCAGTCATTTAGGCCTTGGGTGGCGCCACACAGGTTGGTCGGCGACCCCCTTGAGTTGGGCTGCGTTAACGCTGTCGGGAACCAGCTCTGCCAAGGGGTGCAGAACAAAGGCGCGCTCCCACATGCGGGGGTGTGGCAAGATCAAATCTGGACTTTGCATCTTCTTATCACCATACAGCAAGATATCCAGATCCAGCGTACGCGGCGCGTTGCGGTAGCTGCGATGGCGGCCCGCCCGGGATTCCAAGGCCTGCAGCGCGGCGAGTAGGGCAAGGGGTTTAAGTACGGTCTGAACCTCCACCACCGCATTGACAAAGTCAGCCCCCACGGCGTCCACCGGTGCACTGCCATACAGAGAAGACTGGCGCATCAGCACCACGCCATCCAGGTCCGCAATGGCATCCATGGCAGCGAGCACTGTCACATGGGACTCCCCCAAATTGGAACCCAAACCGATGTAAGCGAGCACGGTCTTGGGCATGGTGTCCGGTTGGAATTGGGGCTTTTAAAGCCTAGGCCGATTCGCCCGCGCCACCGCCCATACCACCCTCACCGGGTCCTTTGGGCGCACCCGTACGGCGGCGACGACGGCGCTTGCGGGGTGCCAGATCCTCTGGCGACTCCGCACCGGTGAACGACAAGTGCCCCTCGGGCGACATGTCCTGCGCTAGACGATCAACGGTTTCACTGGCGGTCTTGGCAGCGGTGCCCGCCGGGAGCACGGCCGAACCGACCCCGGGCGCGGGCGCGCGGTGCGCGCGGGGTGCACGCTGGCGCTTTTGCTGCTCTTCACGCACCTGGTCCACCAGCTCCTCGCGCAGGTTGTCGTCGGCCATGCTGAATTCTTGCCACCAGTCGGCCAACAGTTCATCGACCTCGCCAATGTCGGCACGCAAACGCATGAAGTCAAATGCAGCCCGAAAGCGGGCTTGGTCCACCATGCCAAAGGGGGCGCTGCCGACGCGCTTTTCAAAGCGAGGCTGCATGACCCAGATTTCGCGCATGTCACCAGCGAGCTTGCCGCCGCCGGCAACGTCACCAATGCGCGCGCCAAACACGTCGTCAATCGCGTCCATCAGAGCCGGATGCGAAGGCTGGCGCTGCTCGACGCGGCGCGCCCAACCATCACGCACGTCGGCCCACAAAACACAGGCCAACAAGAAGCTGGGTGCAACCGGCTTGCCTTCACCCACGCGCCGGTCGGTGTCTTTCAGGGCCGCATTCACAAAGGGCTGCTCGGCGCGCTCGACCACCACGTCCAGCAGGGGGTAAATGCCACGCTCCATGCCCAGCTTCTTCAGCTGCGCGATCGAGGCCAGCGCATGCCCGGTTTGCAAGAGCTTGAGCATTTCGTCGAACAGGCGACTTTGGGGAACATCGGCCAACAGCGACTGGGATTTAAGCAGCGGGGCCGATGTTTTGGGCTCCAGATTAAAGCCCAATGCACTCAACTTGGCGGAAAAACGCACGGCGCGAATGATACGCACCGGGTCTTCGCGGTAGCGGGTGGCTGCGTCACCAATCATGCGAATCACGCGGCTTTTGACATCTTTAAAACCATTGTGGTAGTCGACCACAATCTGGGTTCTCGGATCGTAGTACATGGCGTTGATCGTGAAGTCACGGCGCACAGCGTCTTGCTCCTGCGGGCCCCACACGTTGTCGCGCAGCACCCGTCCGGTGCTGTCCACCGCGTGTTTCATGCCTGCGAGTTCGCTCTTACTCGTCTTCTCATTGCCAGCCACCTGCTCGGCAGCAGCGTTGTCGAGATAGGCCCGAAAAGTCGAGACCTCAATCACCTCGTGTTCACGGCCTCGTCCGTAGACTACATGGACGATGCGAAACCGTCGCCCGATGATGAACGCGCGGCGAAACAATGACTTGACCTGCTCTGGGGTCGCATTGGTGGCCACGTCAAAGTCTTTGGGCCGCAGCCCCACCAACAGATCGCGCACCGCGCCACCGACGATGTAGGCCTCATAACCGGCCTGCGCCAGCGTGCTCACGACCTTGACGGCACGTTCATCGACCAGCGCCGCGTCGATTTTGTGTTCGCTCTTGGGCACCTCCACGCGTTGGCCCGG
>JBBRNS010000078.1:0-15657 GCA_038230175.1 Burkholderiales bacterium | reverse complement strand
GTGAACATCTTTTCCAGGTCGGTCAGGCTTTGCTTGATCTCGCGGTAGATCACCCCCAAAAAGGTTAGTGGAAGGTAGAGCTGGATCATGAAGGCGTTGACAATGACCCGGTCGCCCAGCGTCATGCGGCCATCGACCACGCCTTGGGTGGCGCGCCACAGCATGGCGACCAGCGCGGTGGCAATGATGAGCTGCTGCCCGGTGTTGAGCAGGCTCAGCGAGCGCTGGCTTTTGACAGCGGCACGGCGGTAACGCTCTAGGTTGTCGTCGTAACGGTGGGCTTCAAACTCTTCGTTGTTGAAGTACTTTACCGTCTCGTAGTTCAGCAAGGAGTCAATCGCCCGGCTGTGGGCGGACGAGTCCAGCTCGTTCATGGTCTTGCGAAACTGGGTGCGCCACTCGGTAACCGAGATAGTGAAAGCGATGTAAAACACCAGGGCCACGATGGTGATCCAAGCGAACCACATGTCGAACTTAACCGCCAAGAGCGACAGCACCAGGGTGACCTCGATCAGCGTGGGAATGATGCTGTAGAGCGAGTAGCTGATCAGCGAATGCACCCCACGTGTGCCGCGCTCAATGTCACGGGTCATGCCGCCGGTCTGGCGCTCCAGGTGAAAGCGCAGGCTCATGGCGTGCAAGTGGCGAAACACCTGCAGCGAGATACTGCGCGAGGCCCCCTCAGTCGCTTTGGCAAACACCAGTTCGCGCAATTCGGTAAACAGCGATGTAGACAGGCGCAGTGCGCCATAACCAAGCAAAAGCGCAGCCGGCACCACCAGCAGAGCCTGCCCATCACCGGGCTTGATGGCCATGGCATCGACCAAATTTTTGAGCAGCAGCGGCACACCCACGTTAGCCAGCTTGGCCCCCACCATGAACAGGAGCGCGGCGATGACGCGCCACTTGTATATCCACAGATAAGGGAACAGGCGACTCAGGGTGGACCAGTCCGACTTGGGCGGCAGGGCGGGGTCGCGGGGTGCATTAACAGCAGGAGGGGCGGAGGAACCGTGGGTGCGCATGGACGACAATCGTGGCTTGTGGTGGTGGGATCGGGCGTGGACACGCCGGGGCCCAAGCCACACAGCGTCACCCATAGGATTGTGCCCATGTCTACCGATTCAAGCCCCCCAGCGGTCCCAGTACCCCCCGAAGACGCCCCAGCATTCCATGCCCGGCGTATCAGCAACCGGGCATCCCGGACCAAGACGGTGCTCCCCGTGGATGAGGAATTGGTGCTCAAGGTCATCCCCATGCCGGCCGACTGCAATGCCAACGGTGACATTTTTGGTGGATGGGTCATGGCCCAGGTGGATTTGGCAGGGTCGGTTCTACCAGCCCGCTACTCCCAGGGACGTATTGCCACGGTGGCGGTGAACGAGTTTGTATTCAAAAAGCCGGTGCGGGTGGGCGACATCTTGAGCCTGTACTCGAAGGTGGTGCGCATTGGACGGACCTCGATCACCGTCAAGGTGGAGGTTTACGCAGAACGTATCCGCGCCCAGGGCGAATACATCAAAGTGACGGAAGCACTCCTGACCTATGTGTCGCTGGACGAGCAAGGCCAACCGCGGGAAATCCCTAAGCCCTGACGATTTGTAGCAATTTTGGCCTAGTGGTTTGTACTAGGAATCGCTTTTTTGGCGACAAATCCCACCGGGGCTCGGTGAGAACCCTATGACGCCCTAACGATCCCCCCGCTATAACTGATCGTAGTTACAAGGGGGAGTGAAATTGTTGTTGATTCAACCGCTGATCGGCGGCGTTGCACAGGGCTGTATTTATGGGCTGGTTGCCATGGGCATCGTGCTCATCTTCCAGGCGCGCCAAACCGTCAGCTTAGCCCAAGGCGAATTCATGCTGCTGGCTCCTTGGTCGGTGCTGGTAGGCGTCGCCTTGCTGGGAATGCCCTATTGGCTGGCCGCGTGCGCCGCCGTCCTGGTGGTGGCGGCCTTGGGCTGGTTGATGGAGCGTCTGGTTGTGCGCCCTTTGTCGCGCCGCCCGGGCTGGTTAATTACCTTGGTCACCGTGGGCGCCGCCTTTGCGGTGCGCCAGCTTGCCATGGGCACCACCAGCGGCCAGCTAACCAGCGCCGTACTGGAGTCGCCCTATACCCAAGCCCTGTGGGTGCTAGCGGGGCAGCCGTTGCGCACCGCGCACTTGGGAGCGATTGCTGCGGCCGCGCTGGTATGCAGCGCTTTGTATGTTTTGTTTCGTTTCAGCAAGCTGGGCTTTGGCCTGCAAGCGACCCTGCGCAACCGCAGCGCCGCGCACCACATGGGCCTGCCGGTTCGCCAACTGGAAAGCGTGGCCTGGGTTTTGGCGGCCATGCTGGCGGCTATCGGTGGTCTGCTTTTGGCTACATGGACTGCGGTAGACGCCAATATGGCGCTCGCGGGCTTCAAAGCACTGCCTGCGGCCCTGTTGGCCGGCTTTATAGGGCTACGCGGCGCAATGCTGGGCGGCATCTTCCTCGGCTTGTTTGAGGCGGCCGCCAATACGGTGCTGCCACAAGCATGGCACCACAGTGCGGTTTACGCGGTGGCGCTTGTCATTTGGGTTATTCAACGGAGTCGAGCACATGAGCCATTCACCCCCACCCATTAGCGACCAGCCGGTTTTGACATTGGTGGACGTGGCGCAGGGCTACGGCCCCAACCCCGTTTTGCACGGCGTGACACTGCAGGTGCGCCGGGGCGAGATTGCCGCACTGCTGGGTGAGCGCAGCGCAGGCAAGACGACGCTCTTACGCACCATTGCGGGCATGCACGCCGCTCACCATGGGACCATCGTTTTTAAGGGTGAAGACATTACCCGCAGTGACGCCAGTGTGGTGGTGGGCCAGGGTCTGAGCTTGATTTCTCAAACCCGTGCACTGTTCTCGCACCTGAGCACGCTGGATAACTTGCGCATGGGTGCGTACACGCGATCGGACGCAGCTGGCATAGCGCACGACATGGAGGCGGTGTATGGCTACTTCCCGGAGTTGCGCGCCCTATCCCACCAACCGGCGGTTAATCTGTTGCCGCAGCAACAGCTGATGCTAGCGCTGGCCTGCGCCCTGATGGCCGGCCCCGACTTGATCTTGCTTGATGAGCCTTGCGCCGCATTACCGATCGCACTGGCGCGCGACATCATGGAGCGGGTGGTGCGCATCAACCGCGAACGCGGCATCGCCGTGCTGGTGGCCGAGGTTGACGGCAGCGCAGCCCTGGCCATTGCTGACTACGGCTATGTACTGGACCAAGGCACCATCACCCAAGAAGGCACCAGCGCCATGCTGCGGGACCGCATGCCTATCGGCTGTAACAGTCGCCTACCCGTGAGCGCCAGGCGCCGCTATGACGTTACAGCCCAAGCTGGCGCGACGCCAGCTCTTTCATGATCTCTTCGGCGCCGCCGCCAATCATCATGACCTTGACTTCGCGGTAAATCCGCTCGCAGGCGGTGCCACGCATGTAGCCCATGCCGCCCAGGATTTGGACGCCCTGATCCGCACAAAATTGCATGGTTTGGGTGGCGTGGTTTTTGAGCAAACACACCTGCGCCACCCACTCGGCGCCTTTGGCGCTTTTGTCGCCCCGATCACCAGCGTCTGCCCGGTCGGATACCGCATGCAACCACGCACGGGTGGACTCAATGCGCATTTTCATATCCATGAGCTTGTGGCGAATCACCTGGTGGTCCACCAAGGCGGTGCCAAAGGTTTTGCGCTGTTGTGCCCACGCCAGCGCTTCGTCGAAACAACATTCAGAGAAACCCAAGGCCATGGCCGCCATGGAGAGGCGCTCACCGTTGAAGTTGGTCAAAATCATCTTGAAACCCGCACCCTCCTCGCCCACCAAATTCCCAACGGGCACCCGCACGCCGTCAAAGCGCAGCTGCGCCGTGTCTGAACACAGCCAGCCCATTTTCTTCAAGGGGCTGCGCGACAGGCCTACGGCGTCGCCCGGCACCACCACCATAGAGATGCCGCCGGCGACTTGCGAACGGCCGGCAGCATTCACCTCGGTGCGCACCGCAACAGTTAACCAGTCGGCTCGCATGCCGGAGGTGATGAACACCTTCTCACCATTGATGACGTACTCATCGCCCTCGCGCCGCGCAGTGGTTTTAAGGGCCGAAACATCGGTGCCACCACCGGGCTCGGTGATGGCCAGCGCAGCGATCTTGCGCCCGGCCAAAACGTCCGGAATCACCGCCGCCTGCAAGGCCGCACTGCCATGGCGCACCACGGGCGGTAGGCCAATGTTGTGGCTAAACAGGCTGGCCATAAGGCCACCGCTGCCGCCTGTGCGCGCCAGCGCAATGGTCATGGCATTGCGCAAGCGCCACGGCGCAGGTGTCCCACCAAATTGCTCGGGGTAGCCCATGGCCAGCCAGCCGAGATCGGCTGCGCGCCGGTAGAGCGCGCGCGGGAACTCGCCCGCCTCTTCCCACGCTTCAAGGTGGGGCCGGACTTCGGCGACCACGAAGCGCCTGGCAGCGTCTTCCACCAGCCCAATGTCATGGGGGCTTGCACCGTTATCGACCATGGCCTGCCTCCGATTTATCCAACCTGAAAAACTTTCGGTACGGCGGCGCGGTGGAACCCGTTGAAGGGTTTGACCGCATCACGCGCTTGCACCGCCGCGTCCGGTATCCGCATGGGGTAACCCATGCGCGCCTGGGGGCGTGCACCATCAATACGCAAAGTGCTTCCACTGATAAACGAAGCCGCAGGGCTGAGCAAGAACACAATGCCCGCCGCGGTTTCGGCCTCGGTCCCAAACCGACCGGCCGGAATCGTCTTGGCCATCTCCCGCAGCATGGGACCTGCCTCTGCGGGATAGTTGTCCATACCGCTGGAAGCGATGTAGCCGGGCGCCACAGCGTTCACCCGCACGCCGCGGGCGGCCCATTCGAGCGCGGCAGTTTCAGTAAAGCTGACCATGCCCGCGCGTGCGGCACCGCTGTGGCCCATGCCGGGCATGGAGCCCCACATGTCGGCCACGATGTTGACAATGGCGCCGCCATTTTTGTTCATACCCTGCAGATAGCATTCCCGCGCCATCAAGAAGCCGCCCGTGAGATTGGTGTTGACCACTGCCTCCCAGCCCTTGGCGCTAATGGCCTCCAGCGGCGTCATGAACTGGCCACCCGCGTTGTTCACCAAACAATCGATGCGGCCATGCTGCGCCACGATGGCGGCGATGGTTTGTTTGACGGCCTCTTCCTGGCGGATATCGCAAACCTGATAGCTGACCTTTCCACCATCCTGCGTAATCTCATCGGCCACTTTTTGCAGCTTTTCAATTTTTCGCCCCACCAGGGCGACCTCGGCGCCCAGAGCCGCCAACTCGTGTGCGACGCAGCGCCCAATACCTGAGCCGCCGCCGGTGACGACGGCCACTTTCCCGTCAAACAGCTTAGGGGCAAAAACAGAACCGTATTGCATTGTTACTCCTTTAAAAACAAGGCCATGGCGGCGTCTGTGAGGTCTTGCACAGACGCGCTTTTTTTGGCATCAAACCATTGCACTGACCAATTCAGTGCACCCAGAATCAACAAGCGCGCCAGCGCCACGGGAGCGCGCATTTGGCCTGTAGCGTGTAGCGCCGTTAGTGCGGGCATCCACAGGTCTTCGTACTCCGTGGTCAGCTGCGAAAGTAACTTGCGCTGACGCAGGGCCAATGAGCGCGCCTCATACAACATGACCGGCACAAAGTCGTTTCCCGGCCCCAAAAGCACATCCAAGTGAACCTGAACCAAGCTACGCAACTGCGCTCGCGGCGCCAAAACCTCGCCTTCAGGCGCTTGCAAGGCTGCACGCTGGCGGGCCAGCGCGGTGTGCATGCCCTCTTCCATCACGGCGTACAGGAGGGCGTCTTTGCTTTTGAAATGGTAAAAAGGTGAGCCACTGTGCATGTCAGCGGCGGCGGCAATGTCGCGCGTCGTGGTGGCATCGAAGCCTTTTTGGCGAAACAACTGCGCCGCAACGGTAAGCAGCGTTTTGCGTCGGTTACCATCGTCACGCTCCAGGGCGGTTTTACGCGGGCGTCCACGGGGGCGCTTCGCCGGAATTTCGGCAGTGGGCTGCGCGGCTTCGGTCATCATGCGGCGACGATACCAAAATTTCGTATTTTTAACAAGCGCTTGCTTTTTAAAAATAAACCCTTGGACAACCTCCGGACGCACCGCCTTGATCGCCAGAAATTGCGGTAGATTCACCCCAACAAAAACCAAACGCTTAGCCATGACTGAACCCACCACACCCACCACACCCACCGCTCCACCTGCTCTGCCCGATCGCCTGTCCGTGGACCCGCGTAGCCCCCACCATTTGGCTGACGCATTTGCGCACGACGTTGGCATTCGATTGAACGGCAAGGAATTGACCAACGTCGAAGAGTATTGCATCAGCGAACGCTGGGTCAAAGTGCCCGCAGGCAAAGCGCTTGACCGCAAAGGTCAGCCGCTGATGATCAAGCTCAAGGGAAGCGTAGAAGCCTTTTACAAATAGGCGGATTTAACCTGCTGCAGCGGCGGTTTTCTGGGCCCAAAATCTAAAGCGCACCGGTGCAGTGCGGGCCAACGGCCACTTTGCGCGCCATTCATTGGTCCTCGCGCGCCAAAGGCCGGCCCCGACGGTTGCACCACCACGATCACACATAAACTCCGGCCATCTTGACGGTTGGTCGCAGTCTTTCTCCATTTCAGGGGAGTGACGCAACCCTTGTACCAGCGCTTCGAACGCTGCCTGTAGCCCACGACGCCCCGTCCGAGCGCAGTTTGCATGCAAGTCCCGCCGTCAGTTGCAACGATGTCCGCCGTCCAGCTGCGGGCCTCGACGGGTCGGTTACCGAGAGGAATGCGCTATGAAATTCAATGTGTCTTTAATCAGCTTCTGCTTTGCCGCGCTTCTCACTGCCTGCGGAGGCGGCGATGCCTATGACACTGGAGCACAGAAAATAAAACTTGTCGCCCTCGCTAGCACATTCGTTGGCAATGGCAACCCGGGTTTCGCCGATGGAACCGGGTCCGTTGTTCAATTTGCAAGTCCCAACGCCGTAGCTCTTGCCAGCAATGGAGACCTGTATGTTGGCGATAGCGATAAGGTTAGAAGGGTGACACCCGCCGGTGCCGTTAGTTTGTTTGCGACGATTCCAAGGGGATCAATTTATGGCCTTGCGGTTGACAGTGCCGGTAATATTTATGCAAGTTCGTACTCGAACGAGATTTTCAAAATTTCACCCGCCAGTCCAGCTTTAGTACCGGTTTTTGCCGGAAACACCGGTTTTGGATTTCAGAACAATTCAAACGGCACATCCGCGACATTCAACAACCCGCGGGGAATGGCTATCGACCGGGCTGGCAACCTGTATGTTGCAGACCGAGACAACCACGCAATTCGCAAAATAACGCCCTCAGGCGCAGTCACTACCGTCGCAGGCATTGGTACTGCAGGAAGTTCTGATGGCCCAGGCAACGTTGCTAGTTTCAATTACCCATCGGGCGTAGCCGTTGATGCGAGCGGAAACCTCTATGTTGCAGACAGCAACAACGCTTCAATTCGCAAAATATCGACGGGTGGGATCGTAACAACCGTGGCGGGCTCCGTCGTCGTCGGCACCGACGATGGCACAGGCGCAACAGCACATTTTGACACCCCCCTAGGTATTACGATAGATAACGATGGCAACATTGTCGTGGCCGATACGGGGAACCACAGCATTCGAAAAGTGACACCATTGGGCGTGGTAACGACTCTGGCGGGTTATGGAAGCAGCGGGTTAAAAAATGCAGTGGGTGCAAACGCCAGATTTAACTCCCCGCTGGGTATTACGGTTGGCCCCGACGGGACTATGTATATCGCGGACAACGCCAACTATCTGATCCGGCTATTAAAAATGATCTGGATCTGATCCTGCATTCACAGCGCTAATCCTTGTCCGCTCAAAGTCGTAGCGAACATGCTCTTATCACGCTGTTCAGCGTCCACATGTAAACAAAAAGGCCAGTCAGCTTGACGCCGACTGGCCTTTTTTATGAAGACAGCGCGAGTTCCGCGTAACTAGACGCTAGACGCGCTCAAAAATACCGGCAACCCCTTGACCCATGCCGACGCACATGGACACCATGCCGTATTTCAGCTTGTTGCGCTGCAGCGCATGGATCACAGTCGCCGCACGGATGGCACCGGTGGCACCCAGCGGATGACCCAAGGCAATGGCACCGCCCATGGGATTCACTTTGGCAGGGTCCAGACCCAAGGTATTCACCACAGCGAGTGACTGAGCAGCAAAGGCCTCGTTCAACTCGATCCAGTCCAGGTCTTGCTGGTTGATACCGGCGTAACGCAGGGCAGCAGGAATGGCTTCAATCGGGCCAATGCCCATGATGTGAGGTGGCACACCTTTGGAAGCAAAGGACACAAACTTAGCCAAGGGGGTCAGTCCGTATTGCTTGACTGCTTTTTCGCTGGCCAAGATCAATGCGCCTGCGCCGTCGGACGTTTGCGAGCTGTTGCCCGCAGTGACGGAGCCGCGTGCAGAGAACACGGCGCGCAGTTTGCCAAGGCCTTCCATCGACGTGTCGGCGCGGGCTCCCTCGTCCAACGACACGGTGCGGCGTTTTTCGACTACTTCACCGGTTTGCAGATTGGGGCTGCGATCGATAACTTCGACCGCCGTGGTTTCGGCTGCAAAGTGGCCCGCCGCCTGGGCTGCCAGTGCACGGCGGTGGGATTCGACCGCAAAAGCGTCTTGCGCTTCACGAGAAACTTTCCATTGGTTGGCCACCTTTTCAGCGGTCAGGCCCATGCCGTAAGCGATGCCAATGTTCTCGTCTTTCTCGAACATCATCGGTGACAGCGACGGCGCGTTGCCGCTCATGGGAACCATACTCATGCTCTCGACGCCAGCGGCAATCATCACATCGGCTTCGCCCACACGAATGCGGTCGGCGGCCATTTGTATGGCAGACAAGCCCGAAGCGCAAAAACGATTCACGGTGATGCCGCCCACGCTGGTGGGCAAGCCAGCCAACACGGCGCCAATGCGTGCAATGTTCAAACCCTGTTGGCCTTCTGGAATGGCGCAGCCGCAAATAATGTCTTCAATAGACTTGGGGTCCAACGTCGGCACCTGTGCCAACGCCGATTGCAACACTTTAACCAGCAGGTCGTCCGGGCGGGTGTTGCGGAAAAATCCACGGTGCGAACGCCCGATGGGGGTGCGCGTGGCAGATACGATATAGGCTTCTTGAACTTGTTTCATGGATCACTCCTGTTATTTCTGCTTACGGGGCCCAGACGGTATCCAGGCCCAAATAAATTCACATTCGATGGGCTCCGCGCCTGACTCATCGAAGACTTGCACGGCTACCGTGACTTCGCCTTTGTCTTTTTGTTGCATGAGATTGCGTTGTGCAGTGGTCAGAACGGCGACTGCCCGCAAGGAGCCTTGTGCACGCTTCTTGAACTCAACCCTCAGTTGCTTGGCAAGGGGCACACAGTCATCACGGACGTTCATTCCTACGACCATGCCCGTCGCGGTTTCGGCTAATAAAGCCATGGCGGCCGCATGTACCCCGTGAATGTGGTTCTGCACGCGCCGGTGATTCGCCACACGTACCTCAACCCGCTCGGACGTCATAACGGAAAACTCAAGACCAGCTGTCCCGGTAAACGGTACGGCACGCCCTAACACCCTGCTTCGCACCCATGAGCGCGCAAATGCAGGGACCCGCTCCAAACTACGCATCGAACGCGCCAGGCGATTGGCCTTAACTGACGCTGCAGCCGTGTTACGAGCGGATGCGGTCGCCATATTAGTTCCGCACCGGCTTGCCAGTCGACATCATGCCCATAATGCGCTCCTGCGTCTTGGGGTGCACGATCAAAGAGCAGAACGCCTTGCGCTCCAGCGCCATGAGGTATTCCTCGGTCACCAGGCTACCCGCATCCACATCCCCACCACACACCACTTCTGCGATCAGACCGGCGATATGGAAGTCGTGTGCGCTGATGAAGCCACCGTCGCGCATATTGACCAGCGAGCCCTTGATGGTGGCAATTCCGCTGCGGCCCACCACGGGGAATTGGCGCTTGTGCGGCGCGCGGTAACCACTGTTGAACATGGCTTTGGCTTCGTTGATGGCCACAAACAAGAGTTCGTCTTTGTGCGGCACCACCACGTCGCTGTCCAGCAGGTAACCCAACTTGCGCGATTCGAGCGCGCTGGTACCCACCTTGGCCATGGCGGCTGCGGTAAAACCTTCGGTCAGGAACGGGACGATATCTTTGCCGGTCGACGCGGCGGCGTTTTCTGCCGCACGGCGTGCGATGTAGGTCAGACCGCCGGCGCCAGGCACCAAGCCCACGCCCACTTCCACCAAACCGATGTAGCTCTCCATGGCCGCTACGCGTTTGCCGGAGTACACCGCCATTTCGCAACCGCCGCCCAATGCCAACCCACGGATGGCAGACACGGTGGGCACGTTTGCATAACGCAGTTTAAGCATGACGCGCTGCAACTCAGCCGCTGCGCTGTCAATGGCTTTGGCGCCGCCCATCATGAAGGCGGGTAACATGGATTGCAGGTCGGCACCGGCGGAAAACATCTCATCCGGCGACCAGATCACCAAGCCTTTGTATTCCTTCTCGGCCATGTCGATGGCGCTGTCCAGGCCTTCGATGACACCGGCACCGATGGCGTGCATCTTGGTCTTGATGCTGGCAATGAGCACTTCGTCATCCAGCGTCCAAAGGCGAATGGCTTCGTCTTCGTGCACGGTCTTACCTGCTGTGGCAGCAGACGGTGCGTTGGCACCCAACACGCTCTCGGGGAGGTGCTGACGGGCATAGACGGGCAGGCTGCGAACGGGTACAAATTTGCCGGTGGTGGGGTTCCACGAGCCAGCGGGTGTATGCACGCCACCGGCATCGGCCACTGGGCCTTTGAAGACCCAATTCGGCAGCGGTGCATTGCACAGCGCTTTGCCCGCGTCGATGTCTTCTTTGACCATATTGGCCACTTCCAACCAACCGGCTTCTTGCCACAATTCAAACGGGCCTTGCTTCATGCCAAAGCCCCAGCGCATGCAGTAGTCCACGTCGCGCGCGTTGTCGGCAATGGAGGCCAAATGCACTGCTGCATAGTGGAATGAATTGCGCAAAATAGCCCACAAAAACTGGCCCTGTGCGCCTTCGGCATTGCGCAGCAATTTCAGGCGTTCCGCAGCGGGGCGCTTGAGCATGCGGGCGTAGACCTCGTCTGCCTTTTGGCCACCGGGCGCGTACTCTTTGCTGTCCAACTCAAAACGGGTTACATCGCGGCCCACCTTTTTAAAGAAGCCGGCTTTGGTTTTTTGGCCCAGGTTGCCCATCTCCAATAAGGTCTTGAGAACCTCGGGTGTGGCGTAGGTGCCGTAGAACGGATCCGTCTCCGCACTCAACGTATCTTGCAGCGTCTTGATGACGTGGGCCATGGTGTCCAAGCCCACCACATCCGCCGTGCGGAAGGTGCCGGAGCTGGCGCGACCGAGCTTCTTGCCGGTCAAGTCGTCGACCACGTCATAGGTCAAACCGAATTTTTCGGTCTCTTTCATGATGGCCAACATGCCGGCAATGCCGACGCGGTTGGCAATGAAGTTGGGGGAGTCTTTGGCGCGAACCACGCCCTTGCCCAGGTTGCTGGTGACAAAGGCTTCCAGGTCATCCAGCGCTTGGGGCTGGGTGGTGGGGGTGTTGATCAACTCCACCAGGGCCATGTAGCGTGGAGGGTTGAAGAAGTGAATGCCGCAAAAACGCGGCTTGATTTCTTCTGGCAGTGCCTCGCTCAGCTTGGTGATCGACAGGCCCGAGGTGTTGGAGGCGACGATGGCGTGGGGCGCCACAAAGGGGGCGATCTTTTTGTACAGATCGAGCTTCCAATCCATGCGCTCGGCAATGGCTTCGATGATCAGATCGCAGTCACGCAACTGCTCCAAATGCTCTTCGTAGTTGGCTTGTTGAATCAGCACTGCATCTTCGACCACGCCCAAAGGTGCGGGCTTGAGCTTTTTCAGACCGTCAATGGCTTTGGTAACGATGCCATTTTTAGGGCCTTCTTTGGCGGGCAGGTCAAACAGAATGACCGGGACTTTGACGTTAACCAAATGGGCCGCAATTTGCGCCCCCATGACGCCGGCGCCGAGCACGGCGACTTTTCGAACATTAAAACGGGACATATATTTTCCTGAAATGAATTACTGGGCGCTCACCCAAACTTGGGTTCGATAGAAGAACCCGATGTAGCCGCGCAATTGGAGCTTGGCGCCCCCCTCAATAGGGGTGAGCGAAGCGCGGTAGGTCTTGCCGTTGTCGGGGTCGATCACCGTGCCACTTTCCCACATGTCTTTACCTTCGGTTTTCTTCAAACCGCGCAGTATTTCCAGACCGACGACCAACTGATCCTTGCGATCATCTTTGCATTCGGTGCAACGGTCACCCGGCTTAGCATTGCGGTCTAGGTTGCGCTCGATCTTGCCGCTGACCACGCCGGCATTTTCAACGATGCGAACCTCTGAGCGCACCGAACCATCGTTGTCATCAATGGTTTTCCACAGGCCCACCGGCGTCATTTGTGCGGCGGCCGACAAGGCCGACATTCCTACCAGGGTTGCAATGATCAATCGAAACATAAAAACTCCTAGTGGTGGAAATGGCCAGGCAGTGAAAAGTTCGGGACGCGACCTTAGGCCAGTGCCGCGTCGGTGTCCATCAGGGCCTTGCTGCCGGTGCGCGCGGTGCGCATCAAGGTTGTGGTC
Source organism: Burkholderiales bacterium (assembly GCA_038230175.1). Classification (GTDB taxonomy): domain Bacteria; phylum Pseudomonadota; class Gammaproteobacteria; order Burkholderiales; family Burkholderiaceae_C; genus Allorhodoferax. The sequence continues at coordinate 2,865 of JBBRNS010000078.1, read as the reverse complement.
TCGGGGAACAGCTTGGCGAAGTAGAAGCGTGCGGTTTGGATTTTGCCGACATAGAACGGATCGGTATTGCCAGCAGCGATTTCGCGCAGTGCCACTTGGGCCATGCGGGCAAACAGGTAACCAAACACCAGGTGGCCGGCGACGCGCAAATAATCCACGGCGGCAGCGCCCACCTCGTCGGGGTTTTGGAAGCCCTTGAAACCAATCTCGGTGGTGAACTTGGTCATCTGGTCACCCAAAATCGCAATGGGGGTGATGAACTCGGCCATCTGCTCGTTGACGCCTTCTTCCGCCACCAACTGGCCAATCAGCTTGCCAAACTTCTTGAGCGTGGCTCCGTTGTTGCCCAAAATCTTGCGGCCCAGCAGGTCCAAAGACTGGATGGTATTGGTGCCTTCGTAGATCATGTTGATGCGGTTGTCACGTACAAACTGCTCCATGCCCCACTCTTTGATAAAGCCGTGGCCGCCGAACACCTGCATACAGGCGTTGGTGGCAATGTGGCCGTTGTCCGTCAAGAAGGCCTTGGCAATGGGGGTAAGCATGGCCAGCATTTCACCGGAATCCTTGCGCACTTTTTCATCGGGGTGCCCGTGTTCTTTTTCCAACAGAATGGAGCAGTAGGTCTGCAATGCGCGGCCGCCTTCGGCATAGGCCTTGGCAGTGAGCAACATCTTGCGGACATCGGGGTGAACGATGATGGGGTCTGCCGCTTTGTCTTTGGCTTTGGTGCCCGTGAGCGAGCGCATCTGGATGCGGTCTTTGGCATAGGCCAAGGCGTTTTGGTAGGCCACTTCGGTCAGACCCAGCGACTGGTTACCCACACCCAAACGGGCCGAATTCATCATCACGAACATGCCTTGCATGCCCTTGTTGGGCTGGCCGATCATGGTACCGACGGCGTCTTCCATCACGATCTGGGCCGTGGCATTGGACTTGATGCCCATTTTGTGCTCCAAGCCGCCGCAATAGATGCCATTGCGCGAACCCAGAGAACCGTCCTTGTTCACATTGAACTTGGGTACGATAAACAGGCTCACGCCTTTGATGCCGGCGGGCGCATCGGGCAGGCGGGCCAGCACCAGGTGAATGATGTTGCTGGTCATGTCGTGCTCACCCGCACTGATAAATATCTTGTTGCCCGTGAGTTTGTAAGTGCCATCTGCCTGGGGCTCGGCCTTGGTGCGCATCAGGCCCAGGTCGGTACCGCAATGGGGTTCGGTCAGGCACATGGTGCCAGTCCACTCGCCGCTGGTCATCTTGTGCAGGTAAGTCTGCTTTTGGTCATCGGTCCCATAGGTGTGCAGGGCGTGGTAAGCGCCATGGGTCAGGCCGGGGTACATGGTCCACGCCTGGTTGGCGCTGTTGAGCATTTCGTAGAACATGTTATTGACCACCATGGGCAAGCCCTGGCCACCAAACTCTGGGTCACAACCCAAAGCCGCCCAACCGGCCTCAACGTACTGCGCGTAGGCTTCTTTGTAACCTTTGGGCGTGGTGACCTCGTGGGTGGTTTGGTCAATCGTGCAACCCTCAGCGTCACCGCTAATGTTGAGCGGAAACGCCACTTGGGAAGCAAACTTGCCCCCCTCTTCGAGCACCGCATTAATGGTGTCCGCGTCGATGTCGGCGTGGGCGGGAATCTGCTTTAAGTCATTGACCACGTTGAACACTTCGTGCATCACAAACTGCATATCACGCAGGGGCGGGTTATAGGTAGGCATGCTGAATACTCCTCAGTAGGTAAATGAAGGATTAAGGAAGAAAACAAGCGCCGTAACGCGCAAGAACATTGTGAAAACCTTTGTTAGCACGCTCTATCGAGCCAGGATTCTTTAAGAATCGGGCCTCGTAATGCAAAGCCAAAATCAGGCCATGTATTTCAAACGCCATCTGATTCGCGTCTATATCAGCAGCCAAATGACCATGCTCTCTAGCGATCAACACCGCGCGATGCAGCGCGTTCAACCATATCTGAACTGATGCCGCTAAAGCGTCCCGCACGGGCCCCGCACGATCGTCAAACTCGACAGCGCCGCTGATAAATATGCACCCAGATTGAATTTCAACGGCGACGAGCTTCATCCAATTTGAAAATAGAGACTGTACGCGGGGCAACCCTCTCGGTTCCAACATGGCGGGGAAGAAAACTTCGCGCTCAAATCTGACAAAATATTCCCGAATTACGGAAATTTGAAGCTCCTCACGGGATCCAAAATGCGCGAATACTCCGGATTTACTCATATGGGTTGCTTCTGCCAACGCACCGATGCTTAACCCCTCCAACCCCATCTTAGTGGCCAAGCCCAAGGCTGCGTCCAATATGGCCATTTTCGTCTGCTGGCCTTTTTGAAGAGGCGAGCTCGTACCAGACGACCCTGTACCCATAGCCTTGGGATTAGTAATTGACCTAGTATTGACTACAGCGAGCGACATGGATAGCGGTGGTAAAAAAAAGAACGACCGTGCTATTTTGCGACAATTATCACGCCGCGGTCGAAATCATTGAATTAATAGATATAAACACCTAAATATATTTAGGGTTTACACTTAAATTGGTGAAGTGGACCCGGAATTTGGGACAGGTGTTTAAGTGGGACACAGAAGTGGCCGCGCAAATCTGAACAATTTTTTAAGTGGAAACTCTGGGCATAAGTCCCGACCTAGATGGGTTGGGCATAAAGGAGTTTCTAATGGTCAAAAAATCAGCACGCCGTACGCGGCGCACGCATACGCCAGCATTTAAAGCCAAGGTGGCACTGGCGGTCTTGCGTGAGTACAAGACGATGGCAGAGTTGTGCAATCAGTTCGAATTGCACGCAAACCAGATTACGGAATGGAAGAAGCAATTGCTCGCACATGCTG
>JBBRNS010000077.1:0-15674 GCA_038230175.1 Burkholderiales bacterium | reverse complement strand
TCGAGCACGGCGGTGAAGTACCCCATGCGCTGTGCCGCGTGCACAAACATGCGCCCCAACTGGCCGCCCCCCATGACACCCAGCGTCATCTCTGGGTGGCCGCCGGGTGGCAGATCGGCATGCGGATCGCTCGGGCCAACGGTGCCTGCGCCGGGCAGCATGGTTTTGGAATTCATAAGACGGGCGGCACCGTCATACTGCGGGCCACGTCGGTTTGGTGGGCGCGGTAGGCATCGAGCTTTTCGCGCAGAGCGGGGTCGTTTGCTGCCAGCATGGCCACCGCGAACAGGGCCGCGTTGGCCGCGCCAGCAGAGCCAATGGCAAAGGTCGCCACCGGAATGCCCTTGGGCATTTGCACGATGCTGTGCAATGAATCCACGCCTGACAAGGCCTTGCTTTGCACCGGCACACCCAGCACTGGCACCGTGGTTTTGGCCGCCAACATGCCTGGCAAGTGGGCTGCGCCGCCGGCCCCAGCGATGATGGCGCGCAGACCCCGACCGACGGCAGCCTCGGCGTAGGCAAACATGTCGTCGGGCATGCGGTGGGCTGAAACCACCTTGGCCTCGTGCGGTATGCCAAACTGTTGGAGAATCTGGACTGCGTGTTGCATGGTGTCCCAGTCGGAACTAGACCCCATAACGACGCCAATTTGAATGTTCATAAAGTGTGTTGTGCAGCGCTGCCGGCCTGCCGCCCGAGTTGATCGCCTATTTTACTTTTTCGCCCCGAGCTATCCCAAATGATTAACGTAACTGTTGAAAACTTCGACTTTGAAGTGGTCGCTGCCTCTGCCACCGTACCCGTGCTGGTCGATTTTTGGGCGCCCTGGTGCGGCCCGTGCAAGGTGATTGGCCCCATTCTGGAAAAGCTGGAGGAAGAATACGACGGCCGCTTTCGCCTGGTGAAGATTGACTCCGACCAGCAACAAGAGCTGGCACAGGCGTTTGGTATTCGCAGCATCCCCACCTGCGTGATGATGGTGAACGGCAAGCCCGTCGACGGCTTCATGGGCGCCAAGCCCGAGAGCGAAGTCAAGGCCTTCTTGGACAAACACGTCGCCTCCCTTGACGCGCTGGAGGCGCAAGCCGACACGGAGGACGCCCATGCCCTGCTGACCGCTGGCGACCCGCAGGCCGCGCTGCACAAGCTGCACGAGGCGCTGAGCATCAACCCCGGCAACGACGATGCCCGCTACGACTACGTGAAGCTGCTGATCGAGTGCAACATGCTGGACGACGCAGAGGCCGCGTTGGCCCCCGCCTTGGCCGAGATTCCGCGCCAACTGCGTTTTGAGGCACTGGGGCAGCTCCTAGACGCTATAAAATTTGTAACAACTGACCCAAGGGGCGCGTGGACTAGCGAGCAGTTTGATGCCCTAACCGCCACCAACAAACGCGACTTTGACAACCGCCTTGCCAAAGCCCGTGTACTGATGGTGCACGGCGACTGGACCGGTGCGATGGACGAGCTGCTAGAAATCATCATGCGCGACAAGGCGTGGAATGACGCCGTGCCCCGCAAGATGTACGTGGCGATTTTGGAACTACTGACACCGCCCAAACCCAAGGTCGACCCGGCAGCAGCCGGCAAAACCGCAGGCGGTATTGAGATTGCCGGCAAGGCCGTTGCGCAGCTCGACCCGCAGGCCCAGTTAGTGGCCACCTACCGGCGCAAGCTGAGCATGGCGCTGAACTAAGCCCGACCATTTAACCCGACTATTTTTTGATTGGAAAACCGCATGAGCGACACATTGACGACCCTATTGGACCTGCTGACGCTGCAGCCTATTGGCGCCGACCGTTACTTGGGCCAAGCCCAGGACTTGGGGTTTCCCAAGCTGTTTGGCGGCCACGTCCTAGGGCAATCGCTGGTTGCAGCCACCAACACCTGCCAAGGGTTGGGTGCACATTCCTTGCACGCTTATTTCATACGCGCAGGCAGTTCGACCGCGCCGATTGAATACCAAGTAGACCGCCTGCGCGACGGCAAAAGCTTTAGCGTGCGCCGGGTCACCGCCATCCAAAATGGTGCGGCCATTTTGATTTTGTCGGCATCGTTTCAGGCGCCCGAAACCGGCTTTGAGCACCAGATGGAGATGCCCGACGTGCCACCGCCCGAGTCGCTGCTGTCTGAGTTGGACATGGCCCGCGCGGCGAAAGACCGCATACCAGCCAGCATCCGCGAGCAGTTCACCTGCGACCGCCCGATTGAGATCCGCCAGGTGGACCCGATCAACCCGTTCAAGCCCGTGAAGATGCCCGCCACGCGCTACGCCTGGTTTCGCACCACCGGCCCCATGTCCAAAGACCCCACGCTGAACAAATGCCTGCTGGCCTACGCGTCGGACTTTGGACTGCTGGCCACCAGCATGCGCCCGCACGGCGTGACCTTTTACCAGCCCGACATGATGACCGCCAGCCTGGACCACGCCATGTGGTTCTACCGCGACTTTTGCATGGACGAATGGCTGCTGTACGCATCCGACAGCCCCACCGCTGCGCAGGGGCGCGGCTTTAACCGGGGCAACATCTTTAGGCGCAACGGTGAGCTGGTAGCGTGCGTGGCGCAAGAGGGCTTGTTCCGCCAATTAGCTAAGGGCAAAGAGACACGGACTACCCAGGGGTAGTCACTGCCCTTTTGGCAATTGGTGCGTTTGGCGTGGTGAATCGCAGCCTGCCATCTCAAATGCTGCATTTACCGTGATAGCCCCGAGGTTAAAAGCCGGGCAATCAATCGCACGGCAGGGCCCGGTTGTCGTGCTATTCAGCGCTTCGCCAATAGTCCATTTGGGCTATTGGCGATTTCTTTAGTGTTTAGCATAATCTCACGATCTGAAAATTGACACGCTACTCGACACTTGCAATGTCGAACATGTTAGAGCGCACTAGCTTTACTACCCACAAGCACACAGTGCTTAAACTTCCTTGAACGAAACCTCATGAATTCAGCCATTTCAAAAATGCGGCTCGCCGGACTATTGGCACACGTAATCCTATTAACGGCTTGTGGCGGCGGCGATGGGGCTGGTGGAAGTACCAGCAATACTGGAAGTACTGGAAACACTCAGACTAACGTCGCACCCAACCCAGCGCCTCCTCCAAACACCACGACGGTTTCGCAGATTACAACCTTTTGGACGTTTGATACCGTTGAGGGAGCCAGCTCTCCGGCAATCTATGCGCCCGGCCTACAGGCGGAGTTGTCATCAGCGTCCACTACATCAGGTAAGTTCGGTAACGCGCTCAAGTTTGATGCAACTCTGCCCGCCAGTTACGCGAAGATTCAGGTTTTATCCTTACGCGGGGACATTTCGACTTACCTCTCCTTTCCTAGCACCAAAATTCGCATAGCAATGTGGGTTAACCCGGACTCACTTTCGACAAATTCGACCTACCACTTATTTGGGAATGGCTTTTGGGGAACTAAGTCTTTTCATGTATCTCTGGTGAATGAAAAAGTGCATTTCGATTTATTCAATCCAGACAATGGCAACGACGATCCAATTGTTTCCTCACAGACTGCTATTTCGGCAGGCGTATGGACACACATTGCTGTTACATACGATGGAAGCGTCGCAAAAATTTATGTCAATGGAAATGAGGATGCAAGCAACAGAATCTCTCACGCCGTTCCAAGCGTATACAACAACCTATTTATCGGAGGAGTAGGGGACGGATCAACGCCATTGACCTTCCCCGGATCTATCGACGAGTTATTTTTAGCCGCCAGCACTTTCAGTGCAAGTCAAGTTTCTCAACTTGTGGCGGGATATCGCCCTGATCATTAGCGGTTTACCCATTGAGGCGTATACCTCCCCTTAACGGTGACGCCCTTTCTCGAAAGTATTGATTACCAAGCGCTAAAGTTTCAAGGCCCCATCATCTGTTGCTGCGCCATCTGGCTACGCAGGCGGAATTGCTGGTGGTCTATCTCACGCAACGCATCCCGCAGGCGGCGTTTTTCGTCGTCGTTGGTAGATGCATCTAAGCGCATTTGCAGGCGGCTGGTCTCGCTGTCGTTTTGCTCCAATTGGGTTCTGATGCGGTAAACCTGCATGCCCGCATCCAAGTAGCGCACAAACGCTTCGTAACCCGGTTGGCCCAGGCAGGCGGCGGCTTTGCCAGTGTGGCCTTGCGTGCCTTCGCGCCAGCCATTGGTTGCTGTACAAAAGCTGGCGATGCCGGTGTCCCTGCCTTTGCGGTAGGCGGTGGCGTCGGGCACTACGCCCACTTTTCCACAATCTTCGGTGTAGTCGGCCAGGCGGCTTTCGCGCTCGCCGCGAGAGCCATCCGCCAAACCCACCCGGCCCCAATCAGCCACGCGGCATTCAGACTCGGACATCGATGCGCAGCCCGCCAGCAGGGTGGCGGCTACAGCGGCACACAACAAGAGGAAACGCATGGTATGGCTCCGGTTTAGGCGAATGATGCCCTTACTTTGCCACCACAACCTTGACCATTTGACCGGGCTTGGGCTCACCACCGCTGTAGAAGCCATTGATCAAACGCAACTGCTGCTCGGGGCGTTCGATGGGCGACGTTTTGGCCAGCTCGGCAAAGCCCCCCCTGGGGTAAGCAACCAGCTTTAGCGCCCAAGGTCGGGCGGCGGCTTTGTCTTGGGCGCTTAAAGGACGAAAGCTGTTCTCTGCCTCGCGCAGGGCACTGCGTGCGCTTTGCAACGCAGCGGCATTTTTGGCGGCCGATTGCAGCAGGTAGCTGGTGTCGCCCGGGCCACTGAGCACCGTGGCTTCGACCGTCTGAACCTGGCCCTGTGCGTTTTGGCGCACGCCGTTAAAGCGGGTGGCGGTGATGCCGTTGATCTGTGTGGACTCGGTACGACCTTGGGTCGGTTTGAGCAGCTCCCGAATGATGGTGTTGGGGTCTTTACCCACCTGCGCAGGCACCACGCGCACCGCCAAAATGGCGTCTTGCGCCGCGTTGGCAATAGTCAGCGTGTCGGCCGTGTTTTGGATCCGCCAGCCCTGCGGCGCAGTGATCGCAAAACCCAGGGGTACATGGTAGAAGTTCTGCCCGCGGGTCAGGCCCTGGTCGGCGCTTTCGCCAAACGCCAAGCCCTGGACGATCTTTTGGTACTGCGCGCGGCCGTCATCGCCATACTTGGCGCCTTCGTACTGCAGGGCCAAGTTGGTGATGTTGCTCAGCCGTTGGTCGTTAGACGGGTGCGAGGCCAGCCAGTCGCCCTGCGTGGGCGCCGCACGCCCTTCAGCCTGCGCTTGGTCGGCAACAAACCGCTCTTGGTCTTTGAGGACTTTGATCACGTCAACCATGTTGCGCGGGTCGAGGTGGGTGCGCGACAAATACTCGGCGCCCAGGCCATCGGCCTGTAACTCTTGATCGCGCCCATAGGATGCAACGTAGCCCGCCGCCACGGTTTGCGACACCTGCCCGGCCAAGTCTCCCGCACCGGAGACGCCCTGACTCTCTAGCAGCACACCCAGCACGCTGGCGGCGAACACGCCCAGACCCGCGTTTTGCTGTCTGGTGGCGCGCTGGGCGCCATGGCGGGCGGTGACGTGGCCGATCTCATGCCCGATCACCCCGGCCAAATCGGCCTCGTTGTCCATATAGGCCATGATGCCGCGGGTGACGTACACATACCCCCCGGGCAGCGCAAAGGCATTGATGACCGGGCTGTCGAGCACGGTAAAGTGCCACTGCAAGTTGGACCGGTGCGACTGGGCTGCCAGCTTTTGCCCCAGATTGGTCACATAAGCCTGTACCGCAGGGCTCGGGTAAACGCTGTATTCCTTGAGCACCTCTTGGTTGCCTTTGACGCCTTCGGCAATCTCGGCGGGCTCGTCCATCACCGTGCGCTCGGTCTGGCCGGTGACCGGGTTGACCACGTTGGTGCCGCAGCCCGACAGGAGTACGGCTGTGAGTGCGAAGTAGGATAGTTTTTGTTTCATGGAGATTCCGGTTCTGACGTGGGTGCATTGTATGGACGGCACTCAATTCGGGGTATTGGTGCCGTGGCCAAACTCAAGCAGCGGCGTTAAGTGGGGCACAACACAATGGTCAGCAAGGCCGACGCATCCTCCAGCGCAGTCAGGCTGTGCACCACACCACCTTCCAGATACAGCAACTCGCCCGCTGACAGCGTTTGATTTTCGGCACCATGTGCAAAGGCGATGCGGCCCTCCAAGCAGTGCACGGTAATGTCGCCCGCCACTTTGTGTTCGCGCATGGATTTTCCTTGCGGTAGCACGAGGCGAATGACCTCCAGTCGCGCGGTTTTAAATATGGCGGTGTTTTGCTGCTGCGCCAATGCAGCGCCAAAGGCGCTTACGCTGACGGGGTGGCCCGGTTTGGCATGGGGAATGGCCATGGTGGTTATCTCCTGGTTGGCAATGGATGGCGTGCTTGGCACTATAGCCCTGTGTGCCAAGCCTTACCAGTGGGCCGTGTATGCGTGCATCAAATCAGCCTCTAGCCCTCATACAACGTGCGCAAGCAGCTAGCAAAACAATAGCATTTAGGGTGCCATAACAAGGCTACCAAGGTCCCAACACCGATAATCGGGGCATGACCTCTTTCTCTTCCCTCTCCCTCGCACCGGCCACGCTGGCCAACCTCACCCAGCTGGGCTACACGGACATGACGCCCATCCAGGCCGCCAGCCTGCCCATCGCCCTGGCCGGCAAAGACCTGATTGCCCAAGCCCAAACCGGCAGCGGCAAGACCGCCGCCTTCGCACTGGCGCTCTTGGCCAAACTCAACCCGCGCTGGTTTGCGGTGCAAGCCATGGTGCTGTGCCCCACGCGCGAATTGGCCGACCAAGTGGCGGTAGAGATTCGTCGCTTGGCGCGCGCCTCAGAAAACATCAAAGTAGTCACCCTGTGCGGCGGCATTGCACTGCGCGGGCAACGTGCCAGCCTAGAGAACGGCGCGCACATTGTGGTGGGCACACCTGGCCGCATCATGGACCACCTGGAGCGCGGCTACCTCACGCTAGAAGGCCTGAACACCTTTGTGTTGGATGAAGCCGACCGCATGCTGGACATGGGCTTCTTTGACGACATCGTCAAAGTGGCCAAACAGTGCCCGGCTGAGCGGCAAACGCTGCTGTTCTCGGCCACCTACCCCGAAGGCATCGAGAAGCTGGCCAAGCAGTTCATGCGTGAGCCGCAGCGCATCGAGATTGCCCCGCCCAAGACCGAGAGCCTGATTGAGCAGCGTTTTTATGAAGTCACCCGCCAAACCCGCCTGCATGTGGTGGGCCAGTTGCTGCGCCACTTTCGCCCCGTGAGCACGCTGGCGTTTTGCAATACCAAGCAGCAGTGCAAAGACCTGGTCATACAGCTCCAAGAAGAAGGCTTTTACGCCCTGGCGCTGTATGGCGAGCTAGAGCAGCGCGAACGCGACCAGGTGCTGGCCCAGTTTGCCAACCGCAGCTGCTCGGTGCTGGTGGCCACCGATGTGGCGTCGCGCGGGCTAGACATTAGCCAGCTTGAGGCCGTGATCAACGTGGACATCACCCCCGACCCCGAGGTGCACGTGCACCGCATTGGCCGCACCGGCCGCGCGGGCGAATCCGGCGTGGCGCTGAGTTTGGTCAGCATGAACGAGATGGGCGCATTGGGCAAGATTGAGCAGTACCAAAACAAGCCGTCCACCTTTTACCCGCTGGACACGCTCACCGAGACCAGCAAGGCGCCGCTGTTGCCGCCCATGGTGACACTGCAGATTTTGGGTGGCCGCAAAGAGAAGATCCGCCCCGGGGACGTGCTGGGCGCGCTGACCAGCGAAGAAGGCGGCGCGGCCTACACCCGTGAGCAGATTGGCAAGATTCAGGTGACGGAGTTTTGCACCTTTGTGGCGGTGGCGCGCGACATTGCCAAAGCGGCCTGCGCCAAGCTCAACGCGGGCAAGGTCAAAGGCAAAAGCGTGCGGGTGCGGCTGATGACGGTGGCTGACAACGCAGCATGAGCACGGCCGCACCGTTAGCCTTAGAGCGGCTGCGCGCGGCCCTCACGTCTTTGCCCGGCGTGCTGATGGTAGTGGTGGCGCTGACGGTGTTGTGCCGCATCGAGACCACCGACGCACCCTGGGCGCCTTACTTTTTTGCCTACGGGACCTTGGCCTTGCTGATTCCCCTTCTGGTGGGCGTGGCACCCATACGCGCTACCAAAATGACTGGCAAGGCGCTGTGGAAATTGACGGCGGCAACAGCGGCAGTGGGGATTTTGGTGGACTCCGGTGTATTTACCCTAGGCTACGACGCGCTGCTGCTGCACTTGGGTTTGCAACAGCCGTTTTACTCGATCAGCGGGGCGACCAATCTGATGGTTGAGACAGTCGCCGCGCGCCAGCACATGTCCCCAATGGCGGCCATGGGCATCTTTGGCGCGATCGTGTTGCTGTGGGCGCCGGTGGCTGAGGAATTGTTTTACCGGGGCTATGTGTATGACAACCTCAAGCGCCACCTGCCCTTGGCAGCGGCCTGGAGCATTTCGGTGCTGGCCTTTGCCCTGCGCCACACCATTCATTTTTTCTACCTGTGGCCTTATCTGTCCGTGGCGGGTGTGGTGTGGGCCTGCAGCGTGGCCATTTTTGCTTGCCTGATGACCTGGCTCTATGAGCGCACCGGCGGCCTGGGTCCGCCGATGCTGGTGCATCTACTGGTGAATTTGGCGGGCCTGCTGGCGGCTCCTTTGCCCTGACAAGGGCACACAACGCATAATTATTTAAGCCTGCATGTGCAATTGAACCAATGAAGAATCCCTCAGCCGCCAAAAGTGTTTTGCAAATCGTCGCTGACGATGTGGATGGCCAGGCACACACCGCCCTGCGCTTGAAGCAGTTTGCGCGCCTCGTGTGTGCGGCATTGACCATTACCACAGTGCAGTACTCGTTTTTGGGCATGCCCCATGTGCCTTGGATGACCGGCGCAGGCGCGTGCGCCATGTTGCTCAGTGAGTGGCTTAGCCGCCGTGGGTCACTCAACGCATCGGTATTGCTGCTGTTTGTCACTTGCAGCACGGTGTCTTTCATGCTGATGTGGTTTGGGGCTGGGCTGGCAGACTCCATTCTTCTGGCATTTCCGGTTCTGCTAATGGCAGCAGGCCAGATGCTGCGGCCACGGTATTTCTTCTTTGTCATGGTCTCCATCGTGCTGGGCATCGTCTTCATTGGCACCAGCAGCATGATGGGCTGGCGCACCAGCACCCAGCAAGACACCGACTTGAACCGCATGACAGACAGCGTGCTGATGATGCTGGTGGGCGGCACCATGGTGCTGTTTTTGTCACGTGACATGTTCAATGCCATGAAACGCTTGCGGCTGGAAATCGTGCGCTACCAGGACTCCGAGCGCACGCTGTCGTACCTGGCCCGCCACGATGCACTCACCCGCTTGCCCAACCGCATGTTGGCCAACGAATTGATCGAACAGGCCTTGTTCAGCGCCGAGCGCCATGGCGCCAAGCTGGCCCTGCTGTTTGTGGACTTGGACAATTTCAAGGACGTCAACGACTCCATGGGCCATGCCGCGGGAGACGACTTTTTGAAGCAGGTTGCCGAACGTCTGGTTGCTGGGGTCCGCAAAGGTGACCTTGTTTGCCGACAAGGGGGGGATGAGTTTTTGGTGGGGCTGATCGACGTGGGCGACTCCAGCGACATATCGGGCGTTGCCCAACAATTGCTGGCAGGTATTGCCCAGCCATTCTTGGTGCGTGGCTCCGAAATATTGGCATCGTGCTCGATTGGTATTGCCGTGTATCCGCACGATGGCATCAATTTTGACGAGCTGCTGCGCCACTCCGACCTGGCCATGTACGAGGCCAAAGCATCAGGCCGCAACACCTATCGGTTTTTTGACAGCGTGCTCAACACCAACATTCAACAGAACTTGCATTTGCAGTCCAACCTGCGCCTGGCCTTAACCCACCAGGAGTTTGTATTGCACTACCAGCCGGTCATCGACCTGGCCACTGGCGCGCTGGTGGGTGCAGAAGCGTTGGTGCGGTGGAACAGCCCTAGCATGGGTGTGATAGCGCCCTTGCAGTTCATTGCCCACGCCGAGAAATCCGGTCTGATTGTGGACATTGGCAAGTGGGTTATCGAAGAAGCGTGCCGCCAAATGCAGGCCTGGCACAAGGCCGGCGCTTCGGGGCTGACCATTGCGGTCAACTTGTCGCCGGTGCAGTTTAGGCGCGGCAATGTGGAAGAAGTGATTACACAGGCGTTGGCGCAATCTGGCCTGAGCGCCACCTCGTTAGAGCTGGAAGTGACCGAGTCCACACTGGTGCAGGACACCGAAAAGTTCATCCAAACACTGCAACGCCTCAAAGCCCTGGGCATGCGTATCGCTATTGACGATTTTGGTACCGGTTACTCCAACCTGTCGTACCTGCAGCGCTTTTCCGTCGACACGCTGAAAATCGACCAGTCGTTTGTCACCACCATGCGGTCCAACCCGCAAAACCAGACGCTGGTGACCGCCGTTATTCAGATGGCCAAAGGCCTGAACCTAACGACCATTGCCGAAGGCATCGAGGACGCGCAGACCCGGGCCCTTTTGCTTGAACTAGGTTGTGACCGTGGGCAAGGCTATGGTTTTGCCAAGCCGATGGCTCCCGACGATTTCTGGGCGTACGTTCAGAGCAGCCGCAGCTTGGCCACCTGAGCCACGGGGCCGAGCGGCTCACACTGATCGATGTAGGCAAGGTCGGGCATCAGGTCGAAAAAACAAGGCAGCCCCCCCCGTTTGACCCTGCGGGAAACGCCTGCCCCAATGGCAGCAGTTGGACCACGACGGTGGCATGACTTGGGCCTGCCAATGGCTGGTGACGGTGGTTCAGTGACTATTCGGTTGGAAGGGTTAAATAGCAGGGACCGATCCAAAGGCGACCATAGCCTGTCAATTCTCGCTGCCGACCTGCAGACATTAATTTCCATATTTTTTGGGGCGGTCACGCTGGCTTACCCTAGGTTCAAGTTGTCCGTCTGGAGCAGGGATGCGCTTCGCCTTTGCCAAAACATGCCAAGTCTGTATTAACACCGCCATAGGCGAATACCACAATTAACCAATTGGTTAAATACAAGTTTTTGCCATACCCATGCAACCGCAAACTGCTATCGATCCGCTCAGTGCGACCTTCGCCGCGCTAGCCGACCAGACCCAGCGCGCGATGTTGGCGAGACTGGCTTTAGGCGAAGCGTCTGTCAATGAGTTGGTGCCCCATTCGCCATGAGCTTGCTAGCGGTGTCCAAGCACATCAAGGTGCTTCACAACGCCGGGCTCATCAGCAAGGGGCGTGACGCGCAGTGGCGACCTTGCCGCATTGAAGGTGAAAACCTCAAAGGAGCCATGGACTGGATCGGCCAATATAAGCAAATCTGGGAAGACCGGCTAGACCGACTAGATGCCTATTTACTCACCCTGCACCCCCTACCCAACTCACCCCCCACATCAGGACACAAAACATGAAACCAACCTACCAACCCGACTCCAAACTTGACCTCAGCTTTACGCGTGTCGTTAAAGTGCCCAGAGCCTTGGTGTGGCGTGCCTGGACCGAGCCGGAACTGCTAAAGCCTTGGTTTTGTCCACTGCCATGGAAGACGATTGACTGCGAAATTGATTTGCGCCCCGGTGGTATTTTTCGCACCACCATGCAGTCGCCCGAAGGTGTTGAATTCCCTAATGCGGGGTGCTACCTGGACGTGCAGCCGCAAGAGCGGCTCATGTGGACCAATGCCTTGCTTCCAGGTTACCGGCCCAGCAAACTAACCGCCACATCCGGTGCCGACAATGCCGAATTCTTGTTCACCGCCATGATCGAATTGGCCGATGCAGAACAAGGCACCCGCTACACGGCAACGGTTATTCATGCCGACGAAGCCGGTTGCGCCAAGCACGCAGCCATGGGCTTTGAAGGCGGTTGGGGTACGGCACTGGACCAACTGGTTGCGATGATTCAGCGGGGAATTTGAGGTGGGCGATGCAACACGCAACGACTGTGAGCTTGTACTGACGCGCGATGTGCGCTTCCCGCGCGGACTGGTGTCCATGGTCGCTACGGGTACCTGTCTGAAATCGAACTAAACGTGTGTGGGGGACATCGAAACCGGGCCTACCAAGACGTAAACTAACACTTCTTCAAGTATTTTTGTCATGGAGGCATCGATGAACAAACGCGACTTTTTAACCCGCTCCGTAGCGCTGGGTGCGATCCCGGTAACGGGGACTCAAGCGGCCTCTCCCAGCAACCGAGGGCCAGTTCTGTTGACCATCAGCGGTGCCATTTCACGCGGCAATCGCGGCCCATTGGACAGCGCATTGGACCAAATGATGGCCAAGCACAGTATCAAATTTGACAAAGCCATGGTGATGGACACTGCCGCGTTGCAGCGCTTGCCATCTGTGCAGATTAGCCCCACGTTAGAGTACGACGCCAAGGTGCATACCCTGTCAGGGCCTTTGGTGAGCACTGTGCTGGAAGCTGCGGGCGTGGCCCCGAACAGTTCCGTTATGGTCGGTTTGCGCGCGGTGGATGGATACGTCGTAGCGATCAGTCTGGCCGATATCCGCCGCTACCGCATGATGGTGGCCACACACATGGACGGCCAGGCCCTGGCTCTGGGTGGCTTGGGCCCGCAATGGGCCGTCTATGACGCTGACAAGCTTGCAGACTTCAAAGACAAGCCCCTGAACCAACGCTTCGGCCTTTGCCCGTGGGGGCTTTACCACATCGACGTCAAGCCTGTCGCATAGCCTAGCAGCAGGCGCACTGTCTGCACTTTTAGCGGGTGTCCCGTCAATAGTGGGGAAGCCACTTAGATGCGGGTTATGAGCGCCCCCACAGGTAGTGCGCAGGTAGGCGCGGTTTGGGTTTAGCGGGCGGCTCAAACGGGGCTGCAGTGCTGCGTTTGCGCGTACTCCTTTGGGGCGGCTTTTGGATGTTGGAAATATTGCTTAGATGACAAATTCAAGCCGCAGCCAGGGCAGTCTGCTCAGTACCGTTCTTCGACGCAGTCGAGAAGAACACCTCGCCCAGACGGCGGGCGGACTCACCTTCACGATGGTGGTGTCCATGGTGCCGCTGCTGGCGATGTGCTTCGCCGTGTTCGCGTGGGTCCCTGCACTGCGCGCGGCTGGGGAAGTGATTCGAGAATATCTTCTACGCGGGCTGCTACCGCCCGACATCGCCAAGACAGTGGTAAAGCACCTGGCGCAGTTCTCAGGCAATGTCCGCGGCCTCACACTGGTCGGCTTCATGGTCTTGCTGGTGTCGGCATTAACGCTGCTCCTGAGCGTGGAGAACACACTCAACCGAATTTGGCAGGTAAAGAAACCGCGCCCGGTACTACGACGCTTGGCCCTGTACGTTTCTCTACTGGTAACTGGTCCGGTGATCATCGGTTCGAGCCTGTGGGCTGCGTCCTATCTTTTGACGGTCTCCCACGGGCATGCAGGGATGCGACCCGCCTGGCTGCTGCATGCCCTGAATATGGGGCCCGTCGTTCTGAGCGCAACCGGCTTCGCCTGCCTGTTTCGGTTTGTACCGAACACCGTTGTGCCGTGGCGCAATGCGATCACGGGCGGTCTGCTGGCCGGCATGGCGTTCGAGCTGGGCAAGCACGGCTTCGCTATTTACCTCGCCCATGTGCCCACGTATCGCACCATCTATGGCGCCTTCGCGCCATTGCTAGCTTTCCTGTTGTGGGTGTATTACTCGTGGTTCGTCACGCTGGGAGCGGCGCTTTTCAGCGCAAGCTTGCGGCGTGCCGGGGCGCAGGCGGCGCGACAGCGGTCACCTACGTAAGTTCTGTGGCATGGGTGCCATGCGGTCAAAAGACGGTAGCTGTCACGCGTGCGCCTCTGGATGTGCTGCATGGGTCGCCGAAACCCCGGAAATACCCCGCCGTTTTGCTACGTAACTGATAGCTCGCAGCGCACCTTTTACTTGGGCCAGTAGCCAATTTTTGTCGCCAAATCCAGTTGACACGGGTAATATGTGCGGCGGCCGTTCAGTCACGACCGACCTTTCCAAGGGATTGGCGAAACACATTCGAAACGGAGAAGAACATGGCGCTGAACACAATGCAAATTTCCACCAAATTGTGGGTTTTCATCACCACGGTGGTCGCGCTGATTGCAGCGGTAGCTTTTGTGGGTTTGGTCCGTAGCGCTGGCATCCTCGCCGACGGCCGTGCGCGGCAGATGGTGGCCGTCGATTTGGTGCAAATGGCGACCGAGTGGACCGGCCTGACGCAGACCAATGCGGCCCGCAACCAAGCGATTTTGTTGTCCACTGGCGGCGATCTGGAGCAATTATTCAAGGATGCCATCTCGGCAACCAGTGGTCAAATTACAGACTTGCAAAAGAAAATTGAATCACTGCCCTTGCGCGATGAAGACAAGGCGCAAATGGCGAAAATCAGTGACCTTCGCCAAAAAGTGATTGACCTGCGCAACAAGGCGCGGGACATCAAGAAGAGCGGTGATGCAGAACAGGCACTGAAACTGCTGAACGCCGAATACCTGCCCACCATGGCGCAGTACATCGAAGCCCAAAAAGAGATGGTGGAGTTGCAGAAGGGCCATGTGACCCAGATCGCCATTGAGACCGAAGAGCGGCGAACCACCAACACCTACGGCATATTGGCTGGTCTGGCCGTGGTGATCGCACTGGTATTCAGTGGCACGCTGTGGCTGGTGCGCTCCATCCGAGAGCCGCTGGACCAGGCCAATGAATTGGCCGAACGTATTGCCAATGGCGATCTCAGTGCCGACATCGAGCACGACAGGCACGATGAATTCGGGCGTTTGCTTGAATCGCTTAAACACATGAACCAGTCGCTGGCGCGCATGGTCAGCGAAGTGCGTGGCAGCACCGACAGCATTGCCACCGCCAGTGCCGAAATCGCGCAGGGCAACAACGATTTGGCCCAGCGCACCGAGCAAACGTCGGCCAATCTGCAGTCCACCGCCTCCAACATGGGCGCACTCACCCATACCGTGCAGCACAGCGCCGACAACGCCCGCCAGGCCAGCCAGTTGGCGTCCAGTGCCTCCACTGCGGCCGAGCGCGGCGGCGAGGTAGTGGCGCAGGTGGTACACACCATGCAAGAAATTGATGTGAGCAGCAAGAAGATTGCGGACATCATTTCAGTCATTGATGGCATTGCCTTCCAAACCAACATCTTGGCGCTGAACGCGGCGGTGGAAGCCGCCCGCGCCGGTGAGCAGGGGCGCGGGTTTGCGGTGGTGGCGTCTGAGGTGCGTTCACTGGCCGGGCGCTCGGCCGAAGCAGCCAAAGAAATCAAGAGCCTGATCGTGACCTCGGTGGCGAAAGTGGAATCAGGTACCAAGTTGGTGACCGATGCCGGCAGCACCATGGACGAGATTGTGCAGTCCGTGCGCCGCGTGGCCGACGTGATTGGTGAAATTACAGCCGCAGCCACCGAGCAAAGCACGGGCATTGCGGGCGTGAACCAATCCATTGGTGACCTGGACCAAATGACGCAGCAAAACGCTGCGCTGGTGGAAGAAAGCGCCGCCGCCGCAGAAAGCCTGCGCGAGCAGGCTGAGCGCCTCAAACAAGCTGTGGCTGTATTTAACGTGGGCAACCACGGGAGTGTGAGAACGGCCCTGCGCTTGGGGCGTTAATACCCGTCAACCGCTACAAATTTGATAGCTGCTTGCGC
>JBBRNS010000076.1:0-15762 GCA_038230175.1 Burkholderiales bacterium | reverse complement strand
GGCCGAGGGTATGCCTGAGGGCACCCCACTGGTCGAATTTTTTGAATTGGGCCTAGGGGCAGTCCTTCCGATATCGGCAGCCCACGGTCAAGGCATCAAGCCGTTGATCGAGTTTGCTTTGGGTCCATTGGTTGCACCGTCGGAAGAAGAAGTTGATGATGGGCAAGAGTCCGGCGCCATTAAGTTGGCGGTGGCGGGTCGCCCCAATGTTGGCAAATCCACCTTGATCAATACCTGGTTGGGGGAAGAGCGGCTGGTTGCGTTTGATATGCCTGGGACGACGCGCGATGCAATCTCTGTGCCGTTTGAGCGCGGTGGCCAACGTTTTGAGCTGATTGACACGGCCGGATTGCGGCGCCGAGGCCAAGTTTTTGAAGCGATTGAGAAGTTTTCGGTGGTGAAGACACTGCAGGCGATTGAGTCTGCCAGTGTGGCGCTGTTGCTTATCGACGCAACGCAGGGTGTAACCGACCAAGATGCCCATATTGCAGGCTATATCTTGGAGTCTGGCCGTGCGGTCGTAGTTGCTATCAATAAGTGGGATGCGGTGGATGAATACCAGCGCGAGCTGGTGAAACGTTCGGTGGAGACGCGCCTCCCATTCTTAAAATTTGCCGCAATGCACTATATTTCGGCACAAAAGCGTCAAGGGCTTGGACCACTGTGGGACTCAATTGCACAGGCCCATCGGGCGGCCAATTGCAAGATGTCCACCCCCGTACTGACGCGGCTGCTGTTAGAAGCGGTGCAGTTTCAAACGCCAAAGAAGTCTGGGATGTACCGCCCCAAGATGCGGTACGCACACCAGGGTGGCATGAACCCCCCCATCATTGTGATTCACGGCAACTCGCTTGAGCATGTTACCGACGCCTATAAGCGCTTCCTGGAAGGGCGGTTTCGCAAAGAATTTAACCTCATTGGGACGCCTTTGCGTATTCAGATGAAGTCAGCCCAAAATCCCTATGCAAATAAGGATGAAAGCTGAGCGCTACAGACGAACCGCTGCCAATCGTGTGTTATCGTTAATACTTATTAATTTTCATTGAACACGGAGAATATCGTGAGCAACAAAGGTCAGTTACTCCAGGATCCATTTCTTAACGCATTGCGTCGGGAACATGTCCCTGTCTCCATCTATTTGGTCAACGGCATCAAGCTGCAAGGTCAAGTTGAATCATTCGATCAGTATGTCGTCTTGCTTCGCAACACGGTCACCCAAATGGTGTACAAACATGCGATTTCGACGATTGTTCCAGGCCGCGCGGTGAATTTCGCTGGTCCCAACGCCGACACGCCTGAGGCCCCTTGAATCGGTTTCCGGCTTCGTTAGTGAAGCCATTTCCTCCCTTGTTCTTTTGACCACGGCGCCACAAAACGTTATCGCTCCGACTATTTTGGTGAGGGTTGACTTTGGTGAGCCCCACTTCGATGGTGAGTTGGAGGAGCTGAGCCTGTTGGCGCAATCAGCAGGCATGACTCCGGTCGCGCGGGTTACCTGCAAGCGGCGTGCGCCTGATGCTGCGTTGTTTGTCGGCTCGGGTAAGGCCGACGAAATCAAGCTATTGGCCAGTCAGGTGGGCGCCACAGAGGTGCTCTTTGACCAGAGTCTCAGTCCGGGGCAACAACGTAATCTTGAGCGCCACCTCGGTCTGGCCGTGAATGACCGCACCTTCCTTATTTTGGAAATATTCGCGCAGCGAGCGCGCAGCCACGAAGGGAAGCTCCAAGTCGAGTTGGCGCGACTGCAGTACTTGAGCACACGCTTGGTGCGGCGTTGGTCGCACTTGGAGCGGCAAAGTGGCGGCATTGGTATGCGAGGCGGCCCTGGTGAGGCGCAGATCGAGTTGGACAAGCGCATGATTGGCGAAACCATTAAACGCACCAAAGAGCGCTTGGACAAAGTGAAGCGCCAGCGCCAAACCCAAAGACGCCAACGTGAGCGTCGGGACGCATTTAACATCTCGCTGATCGGCTACACAAATGCTGGCAAGTCGACACTCTTTAATGCATTGGCCAAGGCCCGGGCTTACGCAGCAGACCAGTTATTTGCCACCTTGGACACAACCACCCGGCAGTTGTACCTGGGTGACGCGGGCCGCTCTGTCTCGTTGTCGGATACGGTCGGCTTTATCCGGGATTTGCCCCACGGGTTGGTGGATGCCTTTCGGGCTACCTTACAAGAAGCGGTTGATGCCAATGTGTTGCTGCATGTGGTGGATGCGTCTAACCCCAACTGGGTTGAGCAAATGGCACAGGTGCAACGTGTCCTCAAGGAAATTGGTGCGGACCAAGTGCCGCAATTGCTGGTGTTCAACAAGGTTGATGCGCTGGATGCTGAGCACCAACCTTTGCGCATGGAAGATGATTTAGAAGTAGACGGAGTGCAAACGCCCCGTATTTTTGTGAGTGCGAGCAAGGGTATCGGCTTGCCGGCGTTGCGCCAGCGGCTTTCGGTACTGGTGGCTGCCCATGTCGAAGGCCAAAAAGGGCCCGTAAATTCCCCTGAGGCCGTGGGGCCGGTTGATGATTCGTCACAATTCAGTCTAGACCAATGAGAAACGACGAGATGAAACTACCTATTCGTGTTTTTGACGCTGAGCCAGCGCGTGCGCCGAGGCGATTTCTAAATCTGTTGAATTTAAACGATTCACGGTGGGGACGTGGCGAAGACAAGCCCAACGACTCCAGTAAGCCAGAATCGGCACCCAATGGCGCGGAGCCGAATAAGCCCCCTTCCGATCCGACTCCAGGAAACGGTCGCCAAGGCAATCAAAACTCTGGCCCACCTGATTTGGATGAGTTGTGGCGCGACGTCAATCGCAAGCTGGGTAGTTTGTTTGGTCGTACGCCGCCCCGTGGCGCGGGTGGGCCAACGGGTGGTGGATTTCAGCCGGATATGAAAAGCGCTGGAATTGGCGTCGGATTGATCGTTTCTGTTTTGACCGTAATCTGGCTGTTTACAGGGTTTTTCATTGTGGAAGAGGGCCAGCAAGCGGTTATTACCCAATTTGGTCGCTACAAGACGACGGTCAGCAACGCGGGCTTTAACTGGCGCCTACCGTACCCAATTGAGCGCCACGAGTTGGTTTTTGTGACGCAAATTCGCTCCGTGGATGTCGGACGTGACATTGTCCTCAAAGCCACGGGATTGCGTGAGTCTGCCATGCTGACGCAAGATGAAAATATTGTCGACATCAAGTTTTCTGTGCAATACCGTCTCAACGATGCGCGCGCCTTTTTGTTTGAAAGCAAAGATCCGGGTTCAGCCGTTGTGCAAGCTGCCGAGACGGCGGTGCGCGAAGTGTTGGGAAAGATGAAGATGGACGCTGCACTCTCCGAAGAACGCGATCAAATTGCGCCTCGGGTCCGCCAGCTGATGCAAAACATTCTTGACCGGTACAAAGTGGGCGTGGAAGTGGTGGCAATTAACTTGCAGCAGGGCGGAGTCCGACCTCCGGAGCAGGTCCAAGCCTCGTTCGACGATGTATTGAAGGCCGGTCAAGAGCGTGAGCGGGCCAAAAACGAAGCGCAGGCTTATGCCAATGATGTGATTCCGCGTGCTGTTGGATCTGCTTCGCGATTGAAAGAAGAGTCAGACGCGTACAAAGCACGCGTCGTGGCCCAGGCACAAGGCGATGCGCAGCGCTTCCGTTCGGTCTTGACGGAATACCAAAAGGCACCACAGGTCACGCGTGACCGCATGTACTTGGATGCCATGCAGCAAATTTATAGCAACGTGACCAAAGTGATGGTTGATTCGAGCAAGGGATCCAATTTACTGTACCTGCCTTTGGACAAACTCATGCATGTTACCGGCGCAGTCAACGGTCCTGAGAACGCGGGTGGGAATGCATCGGCGCAACCGAGTACCCCCGCGCCGCTGGCGTCGGTATTGCCAAACGATGCGCGTAGCCGGGATTCCACCCGCACGCGTGAACGCGAATCGCGCTAGGAGCCGACCATGAATCGAATTGGATTGTTTCTCTCGTCACTGCTGGTGCTATTGGTTCTGGCAAGTTCGACTTTGTTTGTTGTAGACCAGCGCCAGTTTGGTGTGGTCTATGCCTTGGGTCAGATCAAAGAGGTCATTACCGAGCCTGGTCTGAACATCAAGCTGCCTCCACCCTTTCAAAATGTGAGTTATATCGACAAGCGCTTGCTGACCTTGGATAGCACCGACGCCGAACCAATGTTGACCGCTGAAAAACAAAGGGTCGTCATTGACTGGTATGTGCGCTGGCGCATTTCCGAGCCCTTGGATTACATCCGCAATGTGGGTAAAAATGAGAGTGCTGGTGCGAGTCAGTTAAATCGCGTTGTACGTAATGCATTCCAGGAGGAAATTAACAAGCGCACAGTGAAAGAACTGTTGTCGGACAAGCGTGAAGCCTTGATGGCCGACGTCAAAGCAGAAGTGTTGGCCATAGTGCGAGGCGCCAAACCCTGGGGTGTGGACGTGGTCGATGTGCGTATCACACGCGTTGACTATGTCGAGTCCATCACCGAGTCTGTCTACCGGCGTATGGAGGCTGAGCGCAAACGTGTGGCCAATGAACTGCGTTCGACCGGTGCGGCGGAAGGGGAGAAGATTCGTGCTGACGCCGATCGCCAGCGCGAAGTCACCATCGCCAATGCCTACCGCGATGCACAAAAAATTAAGGGCGAGGGTGATGCCGAGGCATCGCGCATTTACGGCGACGCGTTTGGACGCGACCCGCAGTTCGCGCAGTTCTACCGAAGTCTGGACGCGTACAAGTCGACTTTTAATAACAAGAGTGACGTGATGGTGGTCGATCCTGCATCGTCTGAGTTCTTCAAAGTATTCCGTGGCGGCGCATCAGGGGCCGCCGGATCGGCCAAAAAATAAGTGATAGACGGCAATGCTTTTTGGCTGGCGCTAGGATTGGTTTTTGTAATTGAGGGGTTGTTTCCCTTTGTCTCGCCCGCAGGGTGGAGGCGAATGTTTTTTCAAATCCTTCGGCTTAATGACGGGCAGATTCGCTTTTTCGCTTTGTGCAGCATATTGGGCGGCTTGATTGTGATTTGGTGGATGGTGGTCTGAAATCGCCACGCTAAGACCGGTAAAATCACGGTTTTAATAGCCAGCCCTTTTTTCATGTCTGCTTGGGTCTTACCGGATCACATTGCCGATGTGCTGCCTTCCGAGGCACGCCATATCGAAGAAATACGTAGAGACCTGCTAGACGTGGCGCGTTGCTATGGCTACGAGTTGGTCATGCCACCGCTGCTTGAGCACCTTGAGTCACTCCTGTCTGGCGCCGGCGAAGCACTGGATTTGCAAACCTTTAAGCTCGTCGACCAGTTGTCGGGCCGCATGATGGGTTTGCGCGCTGACAGTACCCCCCAGGTTGCCCGTATTGATGCCCATTTACTCAACCGTGCGGGTGTTACCCGGTTGTGTTACTGCGGTCCAGTGATGCACACCAGGCCTGCCGCACCACATGCAACCCGCGAACCCTTGCAACTGGGCGCCGAGATATATGGCCACGCCGGTCTTGAAGCCGATTTAGAGATTTTGACCCTGGCTTTGGACGCGCTGAAGGCCGCACAGGTTGACGCCATTGGGGTCGACATGGCCGACGCGCGAATCGTCCAGGCGCTACTTAAAGATTTGCCTTTGGACGCCGCCCGCCGCAAGCTCGTACATGGCGCCTTGGCGGCGAAAGATGCGAGTGCACTGAAGAGCCTCCTCTTTGATGCCCCGGCACCGGCCGTGCAAGCCTTGCTGGGCTTGTTGCAGTTGTATGGTGATGCGTCGGTGCTTCAAGAGGCCCGCAAAGTTTTACCCGCGTTGCCCGAAATCGAATTGGCCCTGAACCATTTGCAGTGGTTGGCCAGCCATATTGACGGTGCCAGTGTGTCGTTCGACTTGGCGGATCTGCGGGGCTATTCTTATTACAGCGGCACCATGTTTGCGCTGTATGCGCCTGGGGCCAGCGACGCTTTGGCGCGTGGTGGGCGCTACGACGAGGTCGGCTCGGTGTTTGGGCGCAGGCGTCCGGCAGTGGGTTTTAGCCTTGACATCAAAGCTTTGGCGGCTGTTGCCGCAGCCCGCCCTTTGCGTGCGGCCATACGCGCACCCTGGGGCGAAGGTGCGGATCTGCGCACTGCAATTTCCGCCTTGCGTCGGCAAGGCGAGACGGTCGTATGTGTTTTGCCTGGCCACGAAAGCCAGGTTGATGAGTTCCATTGTGACCGTGCGCTGGTTTTGGCCGGTGGGCAATGGGTTGTACAAGTTATCTCTGAGAAATCCAAATGATTGCAACCAAAGGACGCAACGTCGTCGTCGTGGGGACCCAATGGGGGGACGAGGGCAAAGGCAAGTTGGTCGACTGGCTGACCGAAACTGCACAAGGTGTGGTGCGCTTTCAGGGCGGGCACAACGCGGGCCACACGCTGGTTATCAATGGAGTCAAGACAGCCTTGCATTTGATCCCCAGCGGCATCATGCGCCCCGGTGTGAAGTGCTACATCGGCAACGGTGTTGTGTTGTCGGCCGCCAAGCTGTTTGAGGAAATCGAAGGGCTTGAAAAAGTGGGTGTTGAGGTGCGATCGCGGTTGCGCATCAGTGAAGCCTGTCCTTTGATATTGCCCTTCCACGCCGCTTTGGACCAAGCGCGCGAAGCGGCCCGTGAAAAAGGTGGCAACGCCAAGATCGGAACGACCGGGCGCGGTATTGGGCCAGCTTATGAAGACAAGATTGCCCGCCGTGCGCTGCGGGTTCAGGATTTGAAGCACCCCGCGCGTTTTGCGGCGAAGTTGCGCGAGTTGCTAGACCTGCACAACCATGTACTGACCACGTACCTTGCCTCTGCACAGTTCGACTTTGGTGCGGCTTTGCAGCCCTTTATGGCCAATGGCCGGGTTGAGTTCGATGCGGTGTACAACCAAGCCATGGAACACGCCGAGTTGCTAAAGCCCATGATTGCTGACGTGTCTCGTGAACTCAACGAAGCCCATGCCAAAGGCGTCAACCTACTGTTTGAAGGCGCCCAGGGAACCTTGCTTGATGTGGACCACGGAACTTACCCGTACGTTACCTCCAGCAATTGTGTTGCGGGCAATGCTTCTGCCGGTGCGGGCGTAGGGCCCGGTATGCTGCATTACATTCTGGGCATCACCAAGGCGTATTGCACACGCGTGGGGGGCGGACCGTTTCCCACTGAACTCGAATGGGAAGTGGAGGGAACCCCGGGTTACCACATGAGCACCATTGGTGCGGAAAAGGGCGTCACGACGGGGCGCTCGCGCCGGTGCGGCTGGTTTGATGCGGCCTTGCTCAAACGATCTGCGCAGGTCAACGGCTTGTCGGGCTTGTGTATTACCAAGCTTGATGTCCTTGACGGCTTGACGGAGTTGAAGTTGTGCACCGGCTACGACATGGATGGCGAAATATTGGACATCCTGCCGATGGGAGCCGATGACATTGCACGTTGCAAGCCCATCTACGAGGTGATGGACGGCTGGACGGATTCCACAGTCGGTGTCACCCAATACGACCAATTGCCAGTCGCAGCGCGGCTGTACCTGCAGCGTATTGAGCAAGTGACCGGCGTGCCGATTCACATGGTCTCGACCAGTCCGGACCGCGACCACACCATCATGATGCGCCACCCCTATCTGGCGGACTGATTACTGAGGGTTTTACGTGCCAAATCAGGCTGTAGCCCTCGAATATATTGCGTAAGCCGCTATCATTACAGGAGCAACCCATGTTAACCGAAGACGGCAAGCACCTTTATGTGAGTTATGACGAGTTCCACAGTCTGATCGAAAAGTTGGCGATCCAGATCCACCAGTCCAACTGGGAATTCGACACTATTTTGTGCCTGGCCCGCGGAGGATTGCGCCCCGGGGATATCTTGTCGCGCATCTTCAACAAGCCGTTGGCCATCATGTCGACCAGCTCCTACCGGGCTGATGCCGGTACGGTGCAAGGCAACTTGGACATCGCACGCTACATCACCACACCCAAAGGCGAGATCGCTGGGCGTGTGTTGTTGGTCGATGATCTGGCCGATTCCGGCCATACCTTGGGCAGCGTTATCAAGCAGCTTAAGCAGGACTACCCGCCCATCGTCGAACTGCGCAGTGCTGTTATTTGGACCAAAGCGATCTCGGTCTTCACGCCAGACTATTCGGTAGAGTTCTTGCCAAGCAATCCCTGGATTCACCAGCCGTTTGAGAGTTATGACGCACTGCGTCCGGAGCAGTTGATTCAAAAGTGGAGCATGTGAGTCTGGGCAACGTTTGGATGGGTATGCTATGGCCGACATCAGTACCACGCTGATTCACCACCCCTACGTCCCGCCAGACGGGTTTGAGACACCGCAGCCCGGCGTTTTCAAGGCGTCGACGGTGTTTTTCCCTACGGTGGCAGCCATGCGCCAGCGCGACTGGCAAGACCGCTCTGCATTCACCTATGGGTTGCACGGCACCCCCACAACCTATCTTTTAGAGCAGCGTCTGTGCAGCCTAGAAGGCGGTCGCCACTGCCTCTTGCTGCCCAGTGGTTTGGCCGCGCTGGCCTTGGTTGCGCTGGCGCTGTTGAAGGCCGGGGATGAGGTGCTGCTGCCCGACAACGCCTACAGCAACAACAAGCCGCTGTTTGAAGCCGAGTTTAAGGGCTGGGGCATCACCTACCAAATCTATGACCCGATGGACGTGGCTGATTTGCAAGCCAAGATCAGCGCCCGCACGCGGCTGGTTTGGCTAGAGGCAGCGGGCTCCGTGACGATGGAGTTTCCAGACCTGGTGGCAATGGTGCAACTGTGCAAGGACAAAAGCGTGCCGGTTGCCATCGACAACACCTGGGGCGCAGGGCTCGCATTCAATCCGTTTGATTTGCTACCGGGCACACAGCCCGGTTTGGGGGTGGACATATCCGCCCACGCCCTGACCAAGTACCCCAGTGGCGGCGGCGATGTCCTGATGGGCAGCGTGATCACCCGTGACCCAGTGCTGCATGCACAGCTGCAACGCACCCATATGCGGCTGGGCTTTGCGGTTGGCGCAAACGATGCCGAGGCGGTGTTGCGCGCATTGCCCAGCATTGCCCTGCGTTACCGTGCCCACGATACGGTAGCCCGCGCATTGGCTTTGTGGTGCCAGTCGCAAGCCGCTTTTGTGCAGGTGCTTCATCCGGCACTGCCGGGTTCGCCGGGTCATGCCCATTGGCGGGCGGTGTGCAAGACCGAGGCGGGCGGGGCGGCCGGGCTTTTCAGTGTGGTCATTGCCCCGCAGTTTTCGCAGGACAAGGTGGATGCATTTTGTGAAGCCTTGCAATGTTTTCGTATTGGATGGAGCTGGGGCGGCCCTGTCAGTTTGGTGGTGCCCTACAAGCTGGCGTCCATGCGCGCCAAGTGGCCCGCCCACATTGCACGGGGCACCGTGGTGCGTTTTGCCATTGGTTTGGAGGCATTGGAAGACCTGCAAGCCGATCTTGCCCGAGCGCTGCCCATTCTCGGCTGAGTCCGTGTTTACCTGAATAGGCAAGGGGGCAGACATCACATACCCTACGGGTATGAATGTGCCCCCAACCGACCCTAAACCGCCCCCGTATATTGCGCCCCCTTCCCAGGAGCCTGGCAAAACGATTGTTGAGCTGCGTTTTGCAGCCCCTTTTGGCTGGCTGGCCGCCGGCGCACGCGACATGTGGGCACATCCGGGCATTGGCCTCTTTTATGGTCTCGCGTTTTGGATCATGGCGGTCGTCCTCGGGGCGGTTTTTCGGACTAGTCCTGAGTACACCATGACGGTGGCGTCGGGGTGCCTGCTGGTGGGGCCATTCATGGCTATGGGTTTGTACGACGTCAGCCGCCGGCGCGAGCAGGGCGCCACGCCAGCGTTGGGCGCCTCTCTCACCTGCTGGGACTCCCATTTGGGCAGCATGGGCATGCTGGTCTTGGTGTTGATTGTGTTGGAGCTGCTGTGGGGGCGGGCATCCTTGGTGGTTTTTGCTGTTTTTTTCAACACAGGTATGCCGTCCACAACCGGTGTGGTGCAAGCGGTGTTTAACCCGGAGAACTGGGAGTTTTTGATCGCTTACACGCTGGTGGGCGGTGCATTTGCGGTCATTGTCTTTTCCATCGCGGTGGTTTCCATTCCAACGATTTTGGACCGTGATGCCGATGCCATCACAGCTGCCATCACCAGCTTGCAGGTGGTTTTTAGCAATGTGGCGGTTATGGCCCTTTGGGGCCTGTTGATCGTCGCCCTCGTGGCTGGTGCGTTGATGCTGCCCTGGGGCGTGGGTTTGGTGCTGGTCGGGCCATGGCTGGGGCACGCCAGCTGGCATGCTTATCGCGGTGCAGTTTGTTGGTTCAGCGCCCCATAGCTAGGCCTGTGATCGGGCTTGCAGTGTTACAGTGTCAGCAACTACAGAAGGATCATCTTGGCAACACCGAATTACGGATACGAAAAGCGTCAAAAAGAACTGGCCAAAAAGCAAAAAAAAGCAGAGAAGCTCAAAGAGAAAGGCGAGCGCAAATTGCACGGTCCCACTGATGAGCCAGATGCCGTTGAGTCGTCCGACGCCGAAGGCGCTGCGCCCAGCGCACCAGACGCGTCCTAAAGGCCCTACAGCAGTTCGCCAGCGAGCTCTGCCATGGCCTGTTCACTTCGGTCTTTAGGGCTGATGCCGGCCGCCTGCGCATACTGCACAAAATTGCGCTGCATGGATTGCAGGTACACCGGGTCGTAGTGCAGGGTGAGTAGCTCTTGCACCACGTTCTCCACGGCACCGCTTTGAACCTGCGCCTTCCAGGCGTCAACCACCACTTTGCCGCGAATGCTGGTTAACGCGTCCAGCCGGTCGCAAAAGTGCGCTTGGTCTTTAACGAAAAAAGCATAGTCTTCCATCAATAGGGCTACACGCTCTGGCAGTGGCAGGGTCAAGTCCAAGCACGGGCTGGCCCGCATGCGCTCCACCAAGGCCGCGGGGATGGCCACGTTGCCCACCTTTTTGCTCTCGCTCTCCACAAACACGGGGCGCTCTGGGTCAAATTGCCGCAAGGCATCCCACACCAGGGAGTCAAAACGTTTTTGGGTGGGCTGTGGCGTGCCAGGAATGGCGCCCAACACTGAGCTGCGGTGGTTGGCCAGGGCTTCTAAGTCCAGCACCTGTGCGCCTTGGGCTGCCAATGCATGCAACAGGCGTGTTTTACCCGACCCGGTAGTGCCGCAGACCACGCGAAAGTTGAGGCGCTCCGCCTGCAGCGGGATGTCTTGCAGCATCGCAGCCCGAAATGCTTTGTAGCCACCTTCAACCAAGGTCACTCTAAAGCCGATTTGGTCGAGGATCAGCGACAGTGAGCCACTGCGCTTGCCACCCCGCCAGCAGTAGGTCAGTGGTTTCCAGTCCCGGGGCTTGTCGATCACTTCGCGTTCAATGTGCCCTGCGATGTTTCGCGCCGCCAAGGCCGCGCCCCGCTTTTTGGCTTCAAACTGATTAACCTGTTTGTACATCGTGCCAATGAGGATGCGCTCCGCATTGTTCAGCGTGGGCCAGTTGGCAGCGCCAGGCAGGTGGTCTTCATCAAATTCCCCCTCGCTGCGGGCATCGATGACGGTGTCAAAGGTGTTCAATTGGCGCAGCACTTCGGCGGCGGGCATGGGGTTCAAACTCATGGGATCAACTTCTTAACGCTGGGCCACACCGTGTCCAGAATAATGGGGTGGGCCGCCTCGGTGGGGTGGATGCGGTCTTTTTGGAAGAGGCGTGTAGGGTCGGGGCCATCAGCTACCCCTTTGAGCATAAAGGGAACCAGTAGGGCGTTGGACTCCTTTGCCACAGTGGAATAACTTTTGGCGAAACGCTCGGCATAGGCCCGCCCGTAGTTGGGTGGCATCTCCATGCCCAGCAGCAATACTTTTGCCTTGGTCGCCTGCGCGGCGCGCACCATGGCCAACAGGTTGTCCTGCGACATCTGCAGGGGCAGGCCGCGCAAGGCGTCGTTGCCCCCCAGTTCGATGATCACCACCGTGGGCTTGTGCGCCTTGAGCAGCGCGGGTAGTCGCGTGCGTCCCCCTGATGTGGTGTCGCCGCTGATGCTGGCGTTGACGACCGTGGCTGTTGTGTTCTGCGCAGCCAAACGCTGTTCCATTAGGGCCACCCAGCCGCTGCCCCGCTTTAGGCCGTATTCAGCGCTTAACGAGTCGCCTACGACCAAAATGGTAGGAGCTAGGGACTTGCTCCACACCTTAAGTGGCAGAGATAGCCCCGCAACGGCGGCGATCACGGCAAGCGCGGTAAAGTATCTTCGATTCAAAAAGGGCCCCATGACTGACTCCATTATTTCCGTTGAACATGTCTGCAAGTCAGTAACCGACTCGACCGGGACCTTGGAAATTCTCCAAGACATCGATTTTGCACTCAATGCCCAAGAGACGGCTGCCATTGTCGGTGCATCTGGGTCGGGCAAAAGCACCTTGTTGTCCATCATCGCGGGTTTGGATACCCCCACCAGCGGTACGGTTCGGCTGGCCGGTGTTGATTTGTTCAGCATGGACGAAGATGCCCGCGCCGCCTTGCGGGCCCGCAAAGTGGGCTTTGTGTTTCAGAGTTTTCAATTGCTGGGTAATTTGACCGCGCTAGAGAACGTCATGCTGCCGCTAGAGTTGGCCGCCCGTAAAGACGCCCGCAAGGCCGCCACCGAGATGCTGGACCGCGTAGGCCTGTCATCACGCTTAGGCGCCTATCCCAAGGTGCTGAGTGGTGGCGAGCAGCAGCGCGTGGCTTTGGCCCGTGCATTTGTGGTGCACCCGGCGGTGTTACTGGCCGACGAGCCGACCGGCAGCCTAGACTTTGCGACCGGCGAAAAAATCATGGAACTGATGTTTGCGTTGAACCGCGAGCAGGGCACCACACTGGTTTTGGTGACGCATGACCGCGCCATTGCCGACCGTTGCCAGCGTCGCATCACCATTGAAGCGGGGCGGCTGGCGCGATAATCGGCCCATGTCATCATCTAAAGTACTTTTTGGCTTCCATGCCTTGGGTGTGCGGCTCAAAACCGCACCACAGTCCATTATCGAACTGCATTTTGAGCCCAGCCGGCGCGATGCGCGCATGCGCCAGTTCTTGGAACGGGCAGGCCAAGCCGGCATCAAGCTGATTGAGTCCGACGGCGAGCGCCTGTCGAAGATGTGCGGCGGCCACGGCCACCAAGGCGTGGCGGCGCGGGTGCAAGCCATTGCCCAGGTGCATTCGCTCGATGAGCTGCTAGAGAATCTAGAGGCCGCCAATTTGGCCCTGCCGCCCGAACAACGCACACCGCCCTTGATTCTGGTGCTCGACGGCGTGACCGATCCGCACAACCTGGGCGCCTGCCTGCGGGTGGCCGACGGCGCCGGGGCCCATGCGGTGATTGCCCCTAAGGACCATGCTGCTGGCATCAACGCTACCGTGGCCAAAGTGGCCAGTGGTGCGGCCGAGACGGTGCCATATTTCATGGTGACCAATTTGGCGCGCACCCTTAATGAGTTGAAGGAGCGCGATATCTGGATCATCGGCACCAGCGACACGGCGCCCAACACCCTGTACCAAACGGATCTAAAAGGGCCTGTGGCCCTGGTCCTGGGGGCGGAGGGGGCGGGTATGCGTCAGCTGACCACCAAAACCTGCGACGCCTTGGTGAGCATCCCCATGATGGGTGCTGTGGAGAGCCTGAATGTGTCGGTGGCCAGCGGCGTGTGTTTGTACGAGGCGCTGCGCCAGCGCAGCTAGTTGTTTAACCAATTGGAGGGGGCTACTATGAATCGAATTGCTCTTATTTTGATAGCTGTTTGCGCAATGCTGATGGGGGCTGGCTGCACGCAGGAGCAACAAAACAAGATTGGCCGTGACATTCAGAACTGGACCGGTACCAACGGCGTTCTGGAGGTTTACGCTGGCGACAAGCTGGTGCGCCGCTTCATTAAGGTGGACAAACTCAGTACTGCCATGGGCACCGACGACGGCAAGCCGCGCCCGTACCGGTTTGGCTATGGGGTGCTAGACGAAAACCTGAATTTTGTGGTCGATCCTGGCGAGAAAAAGGTGTATTTTGAGATCAGCGACTACGCCACCAACTACGTGTTTTTTGAAAATCCGCGCTAATGCAGCCGATGAAAAAGACCATTGCGATTCTGGCGACTGTGTGCGTGGTTTTGCTGGCTGGCATGGGCTGGTACTTGTTACCGCTAAAACCCAATATGGTTGCTTTGCAGTTCTTTGTGTTTACTCCGGCTGAATTTCATGCCATTTTGGATGCCTGGGGCCCGCAAGGCGTTGTTCGGTTTCGCAACCACTTGCCAGTGGATGGTTTTTTTCTGCTGTGCTACTGCGCACTGGGTTACTTGCTGGTGCTGCATACTGGTTTGTTCTCGCAATGGTCCGGCGGACAGCGCAAGGCGGTGGCGCTGATGCTGCCGATTGCTGCCGCTTTCGACGCGGTAGAGAACCTGCTGCAATGGCATCTGAGCGCATTGGTTGCGCCGGCCGAGCCGCTGTGGTACGCCGTCAGCGGCAGCGCTTCAATGCTCAAGTGGGCGCTGATTGTGTTGTTCGTGGCCAGTTGTGCCCTTGCCCGAGCACGCCA
This sequence comes from Burkholderiales bacterium, assembly GCA_038230175.1. GTDB lineage: Bacteria > Pseudomonadota > Gammaproteobacteria > Burkholderiales > Burkholderiaceae_C > Allorhodoferax. Next base: position 1,162 of record JBBRNS010000076.1, on the reverse strand, counting down.
CAAGGGTTGAGATTTTTCCTGGGTTGCCCAGTGGCTGTTTCACACCCAGCCCAAAGCACCCAGCAAGGCACCAGCTCCCAGCAGCCACAAAATGTGAACTTGTGTGCGCCAGAGCAGCAGTGCACTCACGCCAGATAGCAGCCACAGCCGCAGGTGTTGGTCCAGTGCCGCCTGACTGCTAGCCATGGTCCACCCGGTAGCGACGAGCAACGCAACCACCACCGGCGCCATGCCCTGTTTGAAAGCACGTACTGCCCGCAGTTGCCGGTTAGCGTGGGCCCAGCGGGCCGCCACAAAGGTGAGTGTCGTGCTGGGCAGCATGATGCCCAGCATGGCAATGCTGGCCCCCAGTGCCGCCAAAGGCCATGCCTGCGGTCCCGCAGCGAGCCCGCCTGCCGCATTCAAACCTACATGCCAGCCCGCCAATGCCACGAACAGCACGTTGGGCCCTGGGGCCACCTGCGCTAGCGCGATGGACGCGTTGAATTGGCCGTCGGTTAACCAAGCCTTGTCTTGGGTCAGGTAGTGGTGCATCTCTGGCGCTGTGGTGATGGCGCCGCCAATCGACATCAGGGACAGCGACATAAAGTGGATCAACAGTGTCAGCCAGTCGGCGCTGGTAAAGGTAGCGGTCATGCGCTGCCTTTTGCGGCGGACGCCTGAGCAACACGCCCAAGCTGCCAATAAGCCCACACGCAGGCGGCCCCGCCAATACCCAGCAGCACCCACACCAGCGGCACATGGAAGATGGCGATGGCGACAAAGCTGGCCACCGCGACCGCCCAGCACACCCATTGCCCTATGACATTGGTCTTCAACGCGGTAATGAGCTTTAAGCCCGTGGCACCAATCAGACCTGCGGCGACGGCCGCGATGCCGTGCAGCGCCCCTTGCACCACGGGTGCATCGGCGGCGCTGCCCACCACGGCCACCAGTGCCAGCGCAATCAGCAAGGGGAAGGTCAGCATGCCCGCCAGCGCACTCAGGGCACCGGCCAGGCCAAAGTAGCGGTCACCAATCATCAACGACAGGTTCACCACGTTGGGGCCCGGAAGAATCTGCGCTACCGCCCACCCGAGTTCGACAGTCCACGCTCGATTTTCCCCGGGACTCCCAATTAAATCAACGACTTACGGCTGATTTTAGAAATTATTGTGGTGGC
>JBBRNS010000075.1:0-15772 GCA_038230175.1 Burkholderiales bacterium | reverse complement strand
ACATGAGCCGAACCCATAGGGCATAGCCATTCGGAAAACCGCCCGGAATAGTCGCTATGGCTGCGAGGGGATTAAACCCACCGGAACTCAATATCTCAGCCGGCGGCTCTGCTTGCCGGGCTTGGGCCAACTCAGTCTGCGAGTCTGCATCTGCCAAGCGCACCTTCAGGCCACCATCCCAGTCATACAAACCGGCATGGTGGCTGGCGATCAAGTAGGCCAAGGTGCGGGCGGCAAGCTCACCGCCTTTGCCGTGGGATTCTTTGAAGGACTGCAGCGCCCACAGCGCCCCCGCTATCGAATGCGTCTTTTCACGCCCCGCCACACGCCCCTCAATGTGGGCATCTTCATTGTTGGATAACTCCAGGTAGCGCTGAAAACCGGGGCGGTATTTGCCAAGGTCATGCCATAGACCCGCGAGGTATGCCCAGTCGGCGGCAGCGCTACCCGGACCAAGCGCTTGCGCAAACCCACGCGCCAATTCAGCCACCTTTTGCAGGTGGGTAGCCAGAAGGTGCCCGCCTGAATGCGCAAGTGGGGGTTCAATGTTGACGGTGGAAGTCATGTTTGCAATGGACTGGTAGAGCGATAACGCGTGATGGAAGCATATAGACCCCAAAGCCCACCAGGTGAGCCACCCCCAATCACTCCAATAAATATTTCTCCGCCATGGCCCGCACCTGCACCGCCACTTGGTTCCTCAAAGTGGCTGGTTCCATCACTTCGCAGTGCTCCCCATGTTTCAGGATGTCCATGATGAGTTCGCGGTGGTCGGCATAAGGAATACGCAGCAGGTAGCTACCGTCCGGCTGCCACGCGCCTTTTTGTTCAGGATGCCACTGCTCGGTGGCGACCCAGCGGGCGCGCTCTGCGGTGAACAACAATTCTGCCCACGCAACGTGCGTGCCCGAGAAGATGCCGTAGCTGGGTGCAAACAATGCGTCCAACTCGGTGTCTGGCATTTCTGTTGCTGCGGTATCGCGCATGTGCGCTTCAAGAATGGCATCCAAGGCAAAGTTACGCAGCTCGTTGCGCAGGTGGCACCACGCGTCTAGGTGCCAGTTGCCCCGGTAGTGCACCAAGCGCAGTGGCGACACTTCGCGCTCGGTGGCTTGGCCGTTGCCCCGCGCCTGGTAGCGCAACACCAAGCGTTTGCGCCGCACCAGTGCCGTGCCCACGCGCTGGAAGTGGGTGGGCTGTAGGGCGCGCTGGGCCATGCCGATGATGCGCACGCGTCGGCGCAGTTGGTCGGCGTCGTGGTCTGCACCGTCTTCCAGCAAGGTGTTTAGCCGCTTTATCAACGGTGCCACATGGGGCGTGAGGACTCCACCCGCATCCAGATTCAGTAGCAAATGCTGCATGGTCAAAAGCGCGTGTATCTCTGCGGAAGAAAACCACAGGCCCGGGAGTTGGTGGGCTGGCTCTGCATCATGGCTACCGTCCGCCATGCGATAGCCCGCCGTTTGGTCCCAAGTGATCGGAAAGCCCATGCGATCGCGCATGTAGGCCAAATCCCGAACAAGGGTTGAGCGCGAAACCTCTAGCTCCGATTGGAGCGTGGCAAAGCTGACGCCATTGCGCCCACGCAGCAGCATTTCGATCTTGTAGAAGCGTTCTGTTCTATCCATGAGTCCCCCCGTTTTTCTGCTTTGTGCGCAGTTTTTTTTGTTGGCGCAGTGTAGCGCCGTCGGTAGGGATGCTTCCGAAGCACTGGCTGATCACTCAGTCCAACCCATCCACCGTATCCGGGTCTGGAACCTCGCCAATCGTCTGGCGGGTCACCAGCGCCTGCGCGGTTAACCAATCGCAAAAGGCTTTGATCTCTGGCCGGTTGGCGCTGCGCGGGCCGACGATCAGCCAGTAGGCCAGGGGCGACTCCAGGCGCGTGCCGGGCAGCACCTCCACCAAGTCTCCACTGGCCAGGCTGTCGGCAATCAGCGGCATGCGTGCCAGCGCAATGCCTTGCCCGGTGAGTGCGGCTTGGGCGATTTGGTGGGCGTAGTTGAAATACATCCAGCGCTTGGGCTCAAAGCGGTGCAGGCCCTGTACGTCAAACCAGCGCTGCCAGGTGAGCCACTCCATGTGCATGGTGCGGTGGGCGTCACCGGCCTCTACCAAAGCGAACTGGGCCAGGTCTTTGGGTGCGCGCAGCCGCGTGCTGCTTTTGAGCAGCCAGGGGCTAGCTACCGGGGTGAGCTGCTCGCCAAACAGGCGCTGGGCTTGCGCTGGCACGCGGGTGGGCACGCTGTAGCGCAGGGCCAGGTCTACATCGGAGGTGTCCAGGTCCACCGCAGTGTCGGTGGCATCGATGCGGATGTCGATGTCGGGGTGCTCGCGCTGGAACTCCTCCAAACGCGGTATGAGCCACATCGACGCAAACGACGCCCAGGTGCTGATGGACACGCTCTTGCGCCCGGCGCTTTGGCGGACCATACGCACGGCGGTGTCAATGCGCTCTAGCGACGGCGTGACGGCGCGCAGCAGTTGCGCCCCAGCGCTGGTCATTTCTACCGCACGGGTGTGGCGCAGAAACAGAGGCACACCCACTTCGTCTTCCAAGGATTGGATTTGCCGGCTGACGGCCGACTGGGTGAGTGACAGGTCTTGCGCCGCCGCACGAAAGTTCAGGTGCTGGGCCACCGCTATGAAGGCGCGCAAGTGGCCCACGGCAATGGGGCGGGTGCGTAGGGGGGTGTTGGTGCTGGGGGCGGGTGGTGTGGGCATGGGGCATTCATTCTGAAATGGCATCAATAGCGTAGCGCGTTTTCATTGGACTGGCCAGCACTGGCGGGCGATCATTCTTACCAAGCGCACCTATTTACGCGCTTTCGCTGCCTTACCAGGAGAACCCTATGGCACACCCCGCTGCACAGTCTTTGCATCAATTACCCAACTCCGCCGCTCCTATCGGCGCACGCATCTGGCAACTTTCAAAAGGTCGCGCCATGACCATGCATGCCCGCCACGCGACCGAGATTCAGGTGCAAAGCGGTTGTGTGTGGGTCACCCTGGACGGGCCGCATGGCGGCACCCCCAAGGACAGCGGCGATGTGTTTTTGAATGCGGGTACCTGCCTACTGGTGCCAGCCGGGCGGCGCGTGGTGGTAGAGGCACTGCGCTGCGCTGATGGCGACGCCGCCCACTTTAGCTGGAGCCGCGTGGTGCCTGCTTATGGCTTTTTGGGTGCCGCAGGTGCTTTGGGCTTTGTGCGTGCTGTTGACGGTTTTGCGGTTTTGCGCGGCGCCGCTGGTGGTGCCTTGCGCGGCGCCTTGACCGGTGCACGGGCTGCCAGGGCAGCGTCTAGGGCCAGCCGGGCCCAGGGCGCCATGGCGTGTGGTGAGTCCATGGCGTCTTCTGGGGCGCTGTAGTAGTTCATGCCGCGTGCGACGGGCTGGCCGTCTTTGGTGCTTATGTACGTAAAGCGGGTGCAACCCGCCGCCGCCCACCGGGCGCGGGTGTCGTCACGGGCTTTAAGCCAGAGTATTTCTCCGACGCCCAGGTCGGCCACGATGGCCAGGGTCAGCCCATCGGTGCTGATACCCCAACCGCCAAACATGCGTTTGGCCACACAGGGGCCCGCACTGCTGAGCAATTCACAACAGTAGTGGGCAAAGGGGGCTGGAATACTGGCCATGGCAGTGCGAGGCAGCGCGCAAATTAACGCTGCGCGATCAGAATCTGCACATCGTTCTCATACCGCTGCAGGTTGGCCACCAAGCGCTGGCGCTGCGCGGGGCTGCTGCTGTTGTGCAACGCCGCCGCCACCGCGCAACCTTGACCAGACCAGCGCGCCATTGCCTGGCGCACCAGCGGGTCGGTGGGCTGCACGGCGCGCACCAGCAGGGCTTGGATGGCGGCTTCACGCTGCGCTTGGCTGGTGTCGGGCGTGTCACGCAGGGTGCGCAGGGTTTGCAGCGCGTCTTTTTGGCGCAGCAGGCGTTCTTGGAACAGGGTGTCAACATCCGTACCCGATGCGCCCAGCAGCGCGGGCACCAAGGCCGTTTGCGCAGGCGTCAGGTCACCATAAAAGGTTTCTGCCCGGCTGAGCGTTTTTTTAGTGCGGCGCTCGGCACGCTGGGCGGGGGTGCCGTCTAGCCACTCTTCACGCCAACTCTCGTTGCGCTTATCAAAGTTGTTGGCAATGTGCGCGATTTGGGCGTCTTGCAAGGTAGGCACCAGGGCAGCCAGGGTGGGCACCATGCGCTCCAGCCCCACCACCCCACGGTCTTTGACATCGCCATACAAGCCACACAAGAGCTCGGCGCTGGTGTTTTGCGGGGTGCCTTGGCGCAGTTTGCGCAGCAGTTCGGCCGCGCGGGGCAGCTCTTCTGCACGGTGCCAGTCGTGCAAGGCCTTCAGGTCGGCGCGCACACGCACACTTTGCGCTGCGTCAAAGTCAAAATAGCGGTCTAACCACCAATATGCGACCGTGGGCGCGTTGTTGTAGCCCAGCCGCACAGCGCTGCAGCCGCCAAGCACCACAGCGACGCTAAGCAGGCTGATAATGCATATCCGCCGGGCCGCCGTAAGCCCCTTGCGGGGTCGGCAGGGTTGACGCTTGGCAAACGGGTTCAATTGCATCAGGAAGGACATTTTTGTGGCTACTTCAATTCAAAACAACAGTGGGCAACTCCCCGTCGAGCCGTCTCCGGCCATCGACGTGGTCATTATGGCGGCGGGCAAGGGAACGCGTATGAAGAGCCGCTTGCCCAAGGTCTTGCACCAATTGGCCGGGCGCTCGTTGTTGCAGCATGTGATCGACACTGCGGGCGACCTGCAAACGCGCAAGGTGGTGGTGATTACCGGCCACGGTGCTACAGAAGTAGAAGCAGCTTGCGCAATGAACACGGGGGACAGATGCCAATTTTCCTTGGAATTTGTGCGCCAGGAGCCGCAGCTGGGCACGGGCCACGCGGTGCAGCAAGCGGTGCCGCTGCTGGACGACGACGGCATCGTGGTGGTGCTGTCGGGCGACGTACCGCTGACCGAGGCGGCCACGCTGTTTCACCTGCTCAAAGCCAGCGAAGGCACGCGCTTGGCACTGTTGACGCTAGAGATGCCCAAGCCCGATGGTTATGGCCGCATTCTGCGTACCGGTGGCAACCCCAAGGGTCCGGTGCAAGCCATCGTGGAGCACAAGGATGCTTCCAAACTGGAGCGCACCATTACCGAGATCTACAGCGGCATCATGGCAGTGCCTGCCGTGCACCTCAAGCGCTGGCTGGCGCGGCTGGACAACAAAAACGCCCAGGGTGAGTACTACCTGACCGACATCGTCAAATTTGCGGTCGCCGACGGCGTGCCCGTGGTGGCATACAAGATTACCGATGCGGTACAAGTGGCCGGCGTGAACAGCCCGGTGCAACTGGCCGAGCTGGAGCGCGCCTACCAACTGCAGCGCGCCCACCACTACATGACCGAAGGGGTGCGCCTGGCCGACCCGGCGCGTTTTGATGTGCGCGGCGACTTGCTGTGTGCGCATGACGTGAGCATCGACATCAACTGCATTTTTATGGGCCAGGTCAGCCTGGGCGAAGGCGTGTCGATTGGCGCGCACTGTGTGATCGCCAACGCGGTGATTGAGGCGGGCGCGGTCATTGCCCCCTTTACCCACATTGACGGCGGCACTCTGGGCGTGACAGTTGGCAAGGGCGCCCAGATCGGCCCCTTTGCCCGCCTGCGCCCGGGTGCGCATTTGGGCGCTGACGTGCACATTGGTAATTTTGTGGAGGTCAAAAACTCCACCATGGCAGCAGGCTCAAAAGCCAACCACCTGGCCTACCTGGGTGACGCCACCGTGGGCGAGCGGGTGAACTACGGCGCGGGCTCTATCACCGCCAACTACGACGGCGCCAACAAACACCGCACGGTGATTGAGGCCGACGTGCACATCGGCAGCAACTGCGTGCTGGTGGCACCCGTCACTATTGGTGAGGGCGGCACGGTGGGCGGCGGCTCCACCATTACCAGGTCCACCGAGCCCGGCGCCCTGAGCGTGGCACGTGGCAAGCAGGTGAGCATTGCCGCCTGGAGCCGCCCTGCCAAAGCGCAAAAAATGCCGAAAGCGCTGAAAGCGACAGAGGCCGCCACAGAATGAACGAGGCCCAGCGCATCGCCGCACTAGAGGCCGAGCTGGCCGCCCTGCGCGGCGATATGCAGGCCTTTACCCACACCGTATCGCATGACCTGCGGGCGCCGCTGCGCCACATCGTGTCGTATGCGCAGCTGGTGCAAGAAGACGCCGGGCCGCTGCTGAATGCCGAGGTGCAGGGCTTCTTGGCCACCATGACCGATTCGGCACGCCACATGGGGCGCATGCTTGATGGCCTGGGCGCGTTGTCCCAATTGGGCACCGCCACCGTCACCCTGGCCCAGGTGCCTTTGAATGAACTGGTGGACGAGGTGGTAGCCGAGCTTGCGCGCCAGCACCCAGAGCGCGTGATTGAGTGGCGCATCGCCCCTGATTTGCCAAGCGTGCAGGCAGACGTGGCGCTCTTGCGCCAGGTCTTGCAGCAAGTGCTGGGCAATGCCGTTAAGTTCACCGCACCCGCTGCTGCGGCGGCTGTGGACATCAAGGCTATTGAGAGCGACAGGGTGGGCTTTGCCCAGATGCTGGTGCAAGACAACGGCGTAGGTTACAACCCGGCGCAGCAGGCAGCCCTGTTCCAAGTGTTTGGCCGCTTGCACACGACCAAGCAGTTTGAAGGCATTGGCATGGGGCTGGTGCTGTGCCGCAAGGCGCTAGCGCGTATGGGTGCATCGGTGGATACGCAAGGCAGCCTCAACGGTGGCTGCACCGCAACTTTGCAACTGCCGCTGGCCTGAGTCTCTAATTGCTATTGTATTAGTAGCTGCTTGCGCACGTTCTATGAGGGCTAGAGGCCGATTTGACTCATAAAAAGTTAGCCAAGGGCGGCACATCCACTTCGCCTTGTAATTGCTGCCCTTGTGCGGCAAAAAGTAGCCCAGCAAAAATCTCCACCTAGGCGGGGAATGATGCGCGCCCAGGTATCGGCGTAGGCCATGAACTGGTCTTTTTGGAACGGGGCGGTTTCGTAGCGGATGAAGTAGATGATGGTATGGAAACTCCGCTGGGGTGCCTGCGCCTAAGTCGGCAAGTCTTGCGCCGCGTCGTCAACGCAAATTTCTGAATCCACTTGAATCCAATCCACCCATGGGTGCGTATTAGGTGAAGCGCTGACTGTCGTCCGTGGCCCTGGCCTTAGGCCACAGCTGGTTGCTACTTTGGATTTCCATAAGAAACCCAGAGTCCACTCCACTCACTGAAGGCACCTATGAAAATCAACTTGAAATCAACGGTAGCGGCAGCGGTTGTATGCGCGTTTGCCGGTGCGGCGCTGGCAGCACCCGTCACCGCAAGCAACACCACTGCGCAGCCCATTGCTGACAATAGCAGCATCACTTCCATCATCAACATCGCGACCGGCGGGGCCCTTTTTCCGGGGTCTTTGTCGTTTTCCATCGGGGTAGACCACTCGTTTATTGGGGACCTGATTTACACCATCACCCACGGTGGAACGTCGGTGGTGCTCATGAACCGCCCGGGTACCGCTTCGATTACCGATGGAGACAGCAGCAATTTGACCTCCACTAGGGCACTCAATTTTGTCAACTTTGCACCAAACACGGCCGAGTCGATCGGTGAGAGCTGCGGCCCCAACGATTTCGTCGGCATCACCTCGACTTGCCTGAACACAACGTTCCAATCCCACCAATCGCTGTCTGCGTTTGATGGAACGGTGGCTTCTGGCGATTGGTTCTTGACGATCAGCGACAACGAAAATGGTGACGTGGGGCAGCTGGCTTCGTGGTCACTCACCTATGACACCGGCGCTGTATCCGCCGTGCCAGAGCCAGAAGCCTACGCCATGCTGCTGGCCGGCCTAGGGCTGATTGGTGGCATTGCCCGCCGCCGCAGAATGCAGCAAGCCAAGACCTAACGGAGTTAGTTACTCACCCAGGCCTGCCCGTTCGGTGGAACGGGTATTCATGCTGACGACTACATCGAGTTGCTATAAAAATAGTAGCTTCTCGCGCACGTTCTACTAGGGCTACAGCCCTAAATGGCATTATTTTCTTAGCCCAGTGGCAGCTCTGCGCCAAACTTGCTGCGCTTGACGCTGAAGAACGCTTTCACGTTGCGCACATTGGCGTCCACCGTGAACAGGCGCTGGGTGAGGGCTTGGTAGCCCGGCATGTCGCGGGTGTGCACCACCAGCACAAAGTCGGGCCCGGGCGACACGCGGTAGCACTGCTGCACAGCGGCATCGGGGGCGACGCGTGCCTCAAAGGCATCCAAGGCACCCGCGTCTTGCCGGTCTAGCGTGATCTCCACAATCGCGCTCAGCCCATGGCCCAGCGCTACGGCCAAGCGTTCGGGGTTGAGGATGGCCACCTGCCGCTCTATCAGGCCCGCCTCCAACAGGCGTTTGACCCGGCGCAAGCATGTGGGGGGCGATGTGTGCACCCGCTCGGCCAGGGCCTGGTTGCTTTGGCTGGCGTCGCGCTGGAGCTGCTGCAGTATGAGCAGGTCAGTCGCATCTAGTGATATTTCTTCCATAAACGAATACTAATTGAAATATTAGTTCGGCTTTTGAACTGCGTGAAATTTTGCGTCAAATATCACGCAATTTAGACCATAAATTTTTCAATAGTCAGCCTACTATCCGCCATTCTTTTGGATCAAATGGAGTTAAGCCTATGTGTGGAATCGTCGGTGCCGTGTCTACCCGCAACATCATCCCCGTGCTTGTGCAGGGCCTGGAACGGCTGGAATACCGGGGTTATGACTCTTGCGGCGTGGCCGTGTATGTGCAAGGGCCAGACGCCGCCCACAGCGGCCTGCGCCGCGCCCGCAGCACGGCCCGTGTGGCCGAACTGATCGCGCAAGTGGCCGGCAAGGGCGAGAACCCGCACCCCTTAGAAGGCCTGATGGGCATTGCCCACACCCGCTGGGCCACCCACGGCGCGCCGTCGGTCGACAACGCCCACCCCCACTTCAGCCACGGCCCCGGCGCGGACGCCCACCAAAAGCCAGGCCGCATTGCCCTGGTGCACAACGGCATCATTGAAATCCACGATGAATTGCGCGCCGCCCTCAAAGCCAAAGGCTATGTATTCCTGAGCCAGACCGACACCGAGGTGATTGCGCACCTGGTAGACAGCCTGTACGACGGCGACCTGTTTGACGCAGTGCAGCGCGCCACCCTGCAGCTGCACGGCGCCTACGCCATTGCCGTGTTTTGCAAAGACGAACCCCACCGCCTGATTGGCGCGCGCCAAGGCTCACCACTGATCTTGGGCGTGGGCAAAGACGGCCAAGAGCACTTTTTGGCCAGCGACGCCATGGCCCTGGCCGGCGTGACCGACCAGATCGTCTACCTGGCCGAGGGTGACATGGTCGACATGCAACTGGGTAAGTATTGGTTGATCGACAAAGCCCGTAAGCCAGTTGCGCCTGAGCAGCGCCCCGTCAAAACCGTGCACGCCCACAGCGGCGCGGCCGACCTAGGGCCGTATCGCCACTACATGCAGAAAGAGATTTTTGAGCAACCCCGCGCCATTGCCGACACGCTAGAAGGCGTAGAGGGCATCGTGCCTGAGCTGTTCGATGCGCAAATGAACCATGCCCCCGGCGCCAACGCCGCGCGCGTGTTTGCTGAAATTGACAACGTGCTTATCTTGGCCTGCGGCACCAGCTACTACAGCGGCTGCACCGCCAAGTATTGGCTTGAGAGCATCGCCAAGATCCCCTGCCAGGTCGAGGTGGCCAGCGAATACCGCTACCGCGACTCGGTGCCCAACCCCAAGACGCTGGTGGTCACCATCACCCAAAGCGGCGAGACGGCTGACACCCTGGCCGCGCTGCGCCATGCCCAGTCATTGGGCATGCACCACACGCTGACCATTTGCAACGTGGCCACCAGTGCCATGGTGCGCGAATGCAGCCTGGCCTATGTGACCCGCGCCGGGGTCGAGATTGGTGTGGCATCCACCAAGGCCTTCACCACCCAGTTGGCGGGCTTGTTCCTGCTGACGCTGGCCTTGGCCCAGGCCAAGGGGCGGCTAACGCCCGAAGCAGAGCAAGAGCACCTCAAAGCCATGCGCCACCTGCCCGCCGCACTGCAAGCCGTGCTGGCGCTAGAGCCCCAACTGATCTCGTGGGCCGAAGACTTCACCAAAAAAGAAAACGCGCTCTTTCTAGGCCGTGGCCTGCACTACCCCATCGCGCTAGAAGGAGCGCTCAAGCTCAAAGAAATCACCTACATCCACGCCGAAGCCTACGCCGCAGGCGAACTCAAACACGGCCCGCTGGCGCTGGTGACCAGCGAGATGCCGGTGGTGGCCGTGGCCCCCAACGACACGCTCTTGGAAAAGCTAAAGAGCAACCTGCACGAAGTGCGCGCCCGTGGCGGCGTGCTGTATGTGTTGGCGGATGCCGATTCGCGCATTGAAAGCGGCGAAGGCATCCACGTGATCCACATGCCTGAGCATTACGGCGCGCTGTCGCCGCTGCTGCATGTGGTGCCGCTGCAATTGCTGGCGTACCACACCGCGTGCGCGCGGGGGACGGATGTGGACAAGCCACGTAACTTGGCAAAGAGTGTGACGGTGGAGTAGCCCAACGCTATAAAAGTGCCAGCTGTTCCGCGCAATTAAAGTCGTAAACAGGTTATTAAAGTCGTAAACACGGGCCTAGCATCCATGCGGGTTTGCGGCCCGTTGGATTGAAACGACGTATTTTTTAAAGTCGTAAACAGCCCATGATTGAAGAAAACAAAGTCCGTCGGACAATTTGACCTCGCTCAACCGGTTTCGAAGCGAGCTCTAGCACCAAATTGGGATGCGAACAGATGTGGGCTAACCATTTTCAAGAATTAGGGGAAACTGGCCAGTCGTCGTTCGTGGACGTCGAGGTTGAGTCATTGTAGTGCTTCGAGCTTGGAGTAAATGAGACAGCAATGGGCCCACTCTGCCGCCATTGAAGTAGCATTCAAGTTAACTGGAACGCGCGCTACTTATCCTGGCCAACTATGGACTGGAGCGGATGGCCAAGTTTGGGTGGAATATGCAGTCAGTGACTTACTGCCCTTGGTTGCACGAGAAGCGTCGAATTTCCACCAGGATAGCCAAACCGCGTTACTCCACAAAAATTCGCTTACGCGCATCGCCTGCACTTCGAAGGTGGCGTGACACGTAGTCCCCGATACCGCCGAAATAGCTACCTATGGTCACTGAAATGCACAAAGTCGCCAAACTGAGGCCGTTCCTGCCTATCGCTGAATACCAAGCCCTCGGTGCATTGCGATGGTCTGAGCGAAATTGCGGTCACAGCGACGGCTTCAAACTCCGATACTTGGATCAGTTTCGCGCCGATTACGGGTACGTGCTGCCCTCCTGCGAATTGATGCAAAGGTTAGCCAGCTTTCTGAGCAACCACCGGCAGGTGATGGATGCGGGCTCCGGTTCTGGCTACCTCTCACAGGAATTGGACCGATTGGGTTTGGAAGACACCATGGCGGTTGATACTCGGGACTACCGTGAACATCGGACAACTGGGTACGCCATCAAACAAGTGCACAGGTTGGACATTCAAGCGGACGCCGTCACCTTTGTCGGGGCTGAATATGTCGGGTCCGTGTTGTTGATCTGGCCGCCTTATGATCTTCCACTTGCTCTGCAAATCGCTAAGGCCATGAGACCAGGCCAAGTCCTTGTATATGAGGGCGAGGACAAAGGTGGATGCACCGCCAACGATGCTTTTTTCGATGCGGTGGCAGACAGGAGAATTTGGGAACCCTTGACGGACCTTACCAAATCGCTAAATGACGCACATGTCGTAATGCCGGGCACAATGGATGGCTGGAACGTTTGGCAAAAAATGGCATGCTGACGCTTTGCATGGCGGCCACTTTGGCCGACAAAAACAGGTGCTCAAAAAAGGAAGGGAATGAAGACTTGAATCCATCAGAGCGCGCGTTTGTCACCATGCAAAAAAAGTTTGCTGCCATTTCCACTAAATTTAATCCACTATGTACATCACCGACGTACGGCACTTTTTGGACGACAAGGGTGCCATAGGTCCACAAAAAGGACCGGCCAAGGTCATGGCTGATTTCCACGCGGGTGTAATTTCGTTCGCCACTGACTTTGATGACACGGGCGTGATGGCACCAACTTGCTTCAAATGCAAGAAAGCGCCTGTTGAGTTCTCGCTTGCACTAGACGCAGCAATCTTTTGGCATTGTCCACGCTGCAAAGTGGAAGGGCGGATTTACAACTGGCAAGGTACTTTGTGGGACCTTAGTGATTCCGGTGGTCCACAAAGCTGAACCGAGGGGTGAAACTATGGGACTTTCCATTCGGCGCTTTTTGATCGGCAATGATGATGCAATTTATCGTCTTGCGAATATGAAATTCGATCGGATGGCCCGACAGCCGAATGGTGAAACAGTGCCATTTTTTGCAGGGCAACGGGTCCGAATGGGTGAGGTAATTATTGAACTCGATGATCGCGCTCCGGTTCGAATTTGCCGGGAATCTTTCGCCATTCTGGAGTTTGATAGCCAAGGAAAGCTCGACATAGCTAGGTTCGAGATGCAGCAGTTTGCGCTGGCAAGTGCAACGATCGATGCGGCACTTGCGGTGCCTGACCCTACTAGCAAGGTCGTCAATGCCGCTGATCGATTTGTCGCCCATGGTGGATCCTGGATTCCAACGCTCCCAATGAAGATTCGCATAGAGAAGGCGGCGTTCGGGCAATCGGCCTGTCGGTCAGTTTAGGTTCTGTCTGGGCGTAGTCTGTTTGGAGCGGACTGCACAACGTCGCCGACCGTCCGCCTACTGCCGGTTTGGGCCAAATGCTGACGCTCGCATGTGACTGCTTTGGAGCCGAGAATTTGATGCTTTACCGGCTCCTTCCTGACGAATTTGAATTTCAACTACAGGCTGGCAGCTGCCGTTATGAACCGAGTGGGACAACGACAGGTCACGTGAGAAGCTGACGTGCCATCAGCACAAACGCCTTAATCTCGGGGTAGGCAGCAAGAATCAAAGCGGGCGCGGTGATTAGACCGGGCTGGTGGGGTATCCTGCTGACCAACGACGCTCATTGAGCCAGTGGCGATGTCGTAGGCTCGACGATCTACCTCGTCGACCGGGACGGCGACTGAAATCGGTGCTACTCCGCTTGCTCCATACTGCGGGATTGCTGAGAATCACTCACCAGGGAGTAGACCAAATCCATGCTACCAAAACTAAGTGCAACCCGAAAACCGCGAAAAAACCAGCACGTCGCCAAGGGCGGCGTCATCCAGCCGTCGTCTCAAGTCCTGCTACTGAACCCTGACCAATGGGAGGAGTTCATCCTGGTCGCAGCGCGCCAGCGCGATCTTCCCGGCGGCACCCGCTATGCGGTTGTAAAACGTCTGGGCGGAGCCGGCGACGGTGGCCGCGATATTGAGGCGCGATATGGCCAGGCTCTGGAGCGTGACTGTTGGGACCTGTACCAGGCAAAGCACTACGCACAGGGGCTGACGCACACTGATGCCTTTCCTGAAATTGCAAAGTTCTTCAAGCAATTGGCCTTAAAGACATACCCTCGACCGAGTTACTACTATTTCTGCTGCCCACGGGCGGTTGGCAACGACCTTCACAACACGATGGCCTCGGGTGCCGCAGCCTTCAAGGCAAAGTTTCTTGATGCCTGGAAGAACGAGCACACTGGAATGAAAGGTAGAGCGCCCGAGTTGACGCAAGTCGTTCATGCCGCCATCGACGATTTCGATTTCGACCACTTCATCGAGTGCCCTGTTCACAACCTGCTGACTTGGCACGCACTCGACAGGGCTGCCCACCATGACATGTTCGGCATCGTGCCCAAACGCGGCGACGATGACCCGATGCCTCTTCAGCCCGCCAACCACGAAGACGTATATGTCGACGAGCTTCTTCGTGTCTATACCGAGCACAAGGCGTCGCCTGTGATCCGGATCGACGTGCCTGGCAGCGACTACGAGGACCACTTCACTGCCCAGCGGCAGACCTTCTACTGCGCCGAGGGCTTGCAGCGTTTCAGTCGTGACATCTACCCGCACGAAGATGAGTTTGAGAGGTTGCTGGACATGGTCTATGCAGGCATCCGTCCCACGGTCGCCCAACTTCGCCACAAAACGGGGATGGACCGTGTCGACGCGGCCATTGCAAATGCGTCGACGTTGCAAGTTCAGGAGAGCCGCCTGTCGGCCCAGCTTCGTGGGGGTGACCTGCCTGGCACCTGCCATCACCTTGTCAACGGGGGTAAGCTCACATGGGTCAAATGAAGAAGTCCAGGCCCCTCGCCGTCTTCAACTCCCCGTTCGGTTGGGCGTCCGAATGGTCTATCTGCTTAACTCCCTGCAGCCTTCTGGCGCCGACCTACAGAAGCTCGTCCTACTCGACTACGCCATTGTGTATTCCGACGATCTCGGCGGGCCGCCCAGTCTCCACACCCCCGTGCCGTACCGTGGCAGCGAGTACCTGAGCCGTCGCGACCTCATCGCTCAAGGCCTCTACCTGATGAGCACACGGGGTCTCGTAGCCGTTGCCATGGACGATACCGGCATCACGTACTTCGCCGGCGACAGCGCCAGGACCATGGTCGGCGGGCTGACGTCACCCTACCTGCGCGAACTGGAAGGCCGGTGTCGGTGGGCTGCTACGACCTTCGCAACGCTCAGCTCGCGAGTCATGACCGAACGATTTGCCCAGCAAGGGCACCTGTGGGGTGCCGAGTTTGAGGGTGCCAACGCACGGGGGCACCAATGGCAATAACGCTGAAGCACCTGTCGGTGCACGGTCCGGGCCGGTTGCCGGCCGTGGTGCCGTTCGACGGACATCGCACCCTCATTCGGGGCCCAAGCGATACGGGCAAGTCGCACATCTGGGACTGCATCTGGTTCTTGCTGGGCGGTACAGGGATATTGGAGCAGTTCCCAGTGTCAGAAGGCTACGACTCACTGGAGCTCGCCTTCCTGCACGATCAGCATGAATACCTTGTGCGCAAGGCAATGGCGGGAGGCGCTGCGCGCGTGCTGGTGCGGCTGGACGAGATTTGGGTCGCGGACGGCGCACCGAACTCGCTTGAAGAAGTCGCGCAGGATCTTGGCGAATTGCTCGTCAAGTTGTCTGGTGCAGAAGGTAAGAAGGTGCTTCGCACACGAAGTGAGAAGGGCGCGATCACCGGTGACGACCTAAGGCATTGGGCGCTGCTCTCTCAGCCTGGAATGATTTCCCGAGATGCAACCAAGGGCAAAGGTCATGGTTCGGAAAAACGCGTCTCTTCCTACTCGCTGTTCCTCAGCGGGCTCGATGACTCAGCAGTGGAGCTCTACAAGAGCAGCTCCCTCAAAGACCGTGCGAAGGGCAAGTTGGCGGCCGCTGAGTTGGAATTTTCGCGCCTGCAAAGCTTGATTCCGGCCGACACCGATCGGGCATCAGCCGTCGCCGCCCTGGCACGGATTGACGAGCGTCTTGATATGTTCGCCACGCAGCTCCAAGCGCGCTCCTCGGTTCTGAAAGAACTGCGACAAAAAATCGCCGCAGAAGGGGATGCCCTCACTACCGCAACGACACAGCTCGCTAGCGCCACAGCGATGCGCGAACGCTTCACGCTGTTGGACCTGAAGTATTCAAGCGACCTTGCTCGGCTCGGAGCCACGGACGAGAGCATCGCCTTCTTTTGAGTGTGATCAATCAATTTGAGGGATCAATT
>JBBRNS010000074.1:0-15889 GCA_038230175.1 Burkholderiales bacterium | reverse complement strand
GAACGCGGCCTGGGCATATCGCCTTGCCTTTGGGCGAGCGGGCCCTTCATGTGGAACTACCTATGTACTCAAATAAATTTTCCATCAGCGGTTTGACGCTGATTGCGGCCGTGGTCTTGACCGCGTGCGGTGGTGGCGGCGGCGATGCGGCACCCACCAGCGCGGGAACCAACGGGGGCGGGCCAGTGACGCCGATTGCGCCCATCGCGCCGGTAGTGTCGACCCTGTCGTTCCCCCTGCGCCAGGCCATTACCTTGGCCAATGCAAACGGCGGCGCCTTTACCCTGCGCGCCAACGGCAGCGCCAGCACCGAAGCGGCAGACGGCCTGTGCAGCGGCACCTTTACCCAGACCGATTCGGCCGCCACCGTAGCAGCAGCCAATGATTACAACGCGCCGCTGGCGTCCACCGCCACGGGCACCAGCACCTACACCAACTGCACACCCAATTCCACCCAAAGTGCCACCAGCTACTTTGACAGCAACTACAACATCATTGGCTATGGTGCGGCGGGCGGGGCATTTCGGGTGTATTCGGTGCTGAACATTCCGGCGGCGGTCCGGGTGGGCGATGTGGGCGTCATGGGCACAGAGACCTTTTATTCCGACAGTAGCCAAGCCGTCAGCAAAGGGCACCGGGACATCAGCTTCAGCATTGAGGCCGACACAGCAACATCGGTCATCGTGAACCGCATCTCAAAATACTACTACCCCAATTCGTACGACGCGGGCAACAACTTGGTGCAGGGCGATGTGCTGCAATCGACCGTACAAGCCAAGTACCGCTTGACCAATGCGGGCAGCTTCACCACCGTATCCATCGACACCCAAAACCTCACGGTGCGGTCGAGTTTCGGAACTTCGACACAACACCACTTTTTGTGGAAATAAGATTGGCCCCACGGTGGGGCCTTCTTTTTCACCCAATAGAGAGCCCGCCCACTTCGCGGCAGAACGCATAGCCGCTTTGCATGCGCTTGGCGCGCAGCATCGCCGCACCCGCACTCTTGAGCAGGGCCTCGGTGGTGTCGCCGTCTGAAGGGCTCATCGCAATACCAATACTGGGTCGCACCGACACACTAAGCCGCTCTATTTTGAACGGCGCGGACACGGTGTCAAACAGCTTGCAGGCCAGATGGCTTACCTCATCATGGTCAAGCCAGCCAGCCACCAGGCAGATGAACCGGTCACCACCCAAATAATTGACCGCGTCGTTGGCGCGCAATGAGCGCTCCAATCGCATGGCGATGGCACACCGCAAGCCGTCACCGACATCTTGTCCATGGTCGTCTTGGATCAGCTTGATGCTGTCCATATCCAAATACAGCAGCGAAAACGCGGTGCTGGTCGCGCGCCCGTGCCGGGCCAGGGTGGCGCTTGACGCCGTATCCATTGCATGCAGTGCAAATGCGGGAAAACGCGCGGCGACGGGGGAAAGTTGTGAAGCAGTTGAAGTCATGGTGAGCCCAGGTTGTATCCATCAAATGGTCGGCATGGCAATTGCCGCAATGCACGCTGACCACAACACGCTGTCAACCGGTGCACCCCCCCAATTTGGCAGGCTTACCTAAACCGGTCTGTACGCTGTCGCACGCAAACCGGGGCGCATGGGCGCTGGTATCAGTGGGGCAAGCCGTTTTGCAAAAGCGAGGCAAACTGGTCAGCCGCCAAGGGGTGGCTAAAAATATAGCCTTGGCCTTCTTTGCAATGGTGTTCTTTCAAGAATTCCAGTTGGGCCTGGTCTTCCACCCCTTCGGCAATAACGCGTTGCTTGAGTTTGTTGCCCATGCCGATGACCGCACTGACGATGATTCCGTTGTTTTCAACCGCTTCTAAGTTGCGCACAAAAGACTGGTCAATTTTCAACACATCAATGGGGAATTGCATCAAATAGCTCAGGCTTGAATAGCCGGTGCCAAAGTCGTCTACGGCCAGCTCCACGCCGATCTCTTTGAGTGCACCCAGCACCGCACCGGTGGAGGCCACATCGCGCATCAACACACTCTCGGTAATTTCCATCTGCAAAGACTCGGGCGCCAAGCCGGTTTCATGAAGGATCGTGCGCACGCCGTCGACAAAGTCCTTGTGGCGAAACTCCAAGGACGAGACATTGACCGCGACCGTGCCCAGGCTAAAGCCTTCGTCTTGCCAACGTTTGGCTTGTTCACAGGCTTCCCGCAAGACCCAGCGGCCGATTTGCACAATGAGGCCACTGTCTTCGGCGACCTGTATAAACCGCAGCGGCTGGGTCATGCCCCACTCGGGGTGGCTCCAGCGCAGCAGCGCTTCAGCGCCGGTGATGGTGCCGGTTTCCAAATTGACTTTGGGTTGGTAGTGCAACTGAAATTCATTGCGTGCCAACGCATTGCGCAAGTTGCTTTCGACCAGTTGGCGCTCCATGGCGCGTTCATTCATGTCGGCCTTGAAGAACTGAAAATTATTGCGGCCATGGTCTTTGGCCTGGTACATCGCGGTATCGGCGTTTTGCATCAATATCGCGGGTGTGTCGCCATCGCCTGGGAAGATACTGATGCCGATGCTGGTTGTGATGTGCAACTCGTGCTTGCCAATGGTATGGGGGGCGGTCAAAGCGGCAATGATTTTCTCGGCGGTCAAAGCCACGTCGTCGGGGCTATTGGCTTCGGGCACCAAAATCAAAAACTCGTCGCCGCTCAAGCGGCTGACGGTGTCCGAGCCGCGCACGCAGTCTGACAGCCGTTTGCCAACCGATTGCAGCAGCCTGTCGCCCATTTCGTGGCCGAGGGAATCGTTGATGTGTTTGAACTTGTCTAAATCCAGAAACAAAACCGCCAAGGTGGAGCCGTGGCGCTTCGCTTGCTCAATGGCCTGATCCAGGCGGTCATTGAGCAGCACCCGGTTGGGCAAATTGGTCAAAAAATCGTGTTGGGCCAAGTGCGCCATTTTCTTGACCGTGGCCCGGGCGGCGGTGACATCGTGGAACACGATGACCGCACCTGTCATCTTGCCCTGCGCGTCGTGGATGGGTGCGGTGGAGTCTTCAATCGCCAATTCGCCCTTACCGCGGCGCACCATAACCGCATCTTGGGGCAGCCTGACCGATTGGTCTTGCTCCAGCACCAATTCAAGGGGGTTGCGCATGGGTTCGCGGGTTTCGCCGTCAATCAGCGGCATCACCTCGCTGATATGGTGGCCATGGGCTTCATGCCGGGTCCACCCGGTCAAGTTCTCTCCGGCTAAATTTATATAGTCCACATTGCCCAGCAAGTCGGTGCCAATGACGGCATCTGAAATCGAGTTAAGCGTCATTTCCGCGCGCACTTTCTCACCATGAAATTTCTGTTCGACAGCCATACGCTGGATCATGTTGCGCAAGGATTGGGGCACCAGATAGCTGGCAAAGTGGCCTTTTGAAAGGTAGCCCTGCGCGCCCCGCTGCACGGCCAGCTGGGCCAGCGTTTCGTCGTCTCGCGCGCTCAGGGTCAATATGGGGACCTGCGGTACGGCGGCAAAGAGCCGGTCAAAGGTTTCAATGCCTTGGCAGTCTGACAAATCCAAATGGACCAAGATGGCGGCAATATCAAAGGCAGCCAAGCGCACCAGGGCATCCGACAAGCGGTTGAGCCATATGACGTTGTAGGGCCCGTCGCGCGCGGCTGACAGCGCCCGTTTGATGCTGTCGGCATCTGCCAAAGAACGGGTGATCACCAAAATTTTATTATTCATACCATGCACTGTTTAAATAGCTTTCGTGCACGGCGCTAAGGGCCACCGGGTGGTAGCGCTCGGTCAGCATAAAAGGGACCCGGTGAATTGCCGCTGTGGCGCGTGCGGCGGCCGCGTCGTCGGGCGTGGGCAAGATTAAGAAATAGACGTCTTCCTGGGCGGCATCGATAAAGCGTTGCAAGCTTGTGAGGCTGTTGTCAAGGTGCCGGGGCACGCCGGCGCCCGGCATATTGGGCTCGGCGAAGTCAACCATCTGCTGCGACGTTAGTTCGATAAAGCCATCGGGCTGGTGCCCCTGTTTTGCCAGTGTTTGCAAAACGCGTTTCGCGTCCATTTGCACCCGAAATCCAACGACCATATAGCCTGCAGGATAAAAGGCGCCAAAGTCTCGTTTGAAATGCTCAGAATCATTCATCGGCTGCCCTTGTTTGTCATACGCCGATCGTGGGCGCGTTCGCCATTGCAGTCTGTGTGGTGGCGAACAGTGCAAGCACGATGCTTCTTGTACCGTTGCGGACAAGCATGCAAGCCGACACACCCAACCCAGCTGCGTTTGCGCAGCCAAGCCCACAGGCGATCGACCTGTCAGGGGCGTGGACGGCGCGCGGCATGGGTGGCATTGCCACGCAAATAGCGTCGCTGCGTGAAGCAGGCCAACAAATCGCTTTGGTGGATGCTTCAAAAATAGACGCGTTGGATACGGCAGGTGCGTGGGTATTGCACCAATTGCTGGGCCGCCTGCGCGCACAGGGGCGCACCGTTGCCCTGCGCGGGCTGCGGCCGGCGTTTACCCGGCTGCACGACGTGGTGGGGGCGCATTTTTCCGAGCAGGCCAAGCACGCAGCACCTGCGCCCCCCGCGCCGCCAAACGCAGTAGAGCGCATCGGCCGTGCCAGCGCAGCAGCTTGGGAGCAAGCGACTGCGCTCCTAAGCTTTATTGGCGAAAGCGCCCTCGCCATGGCGGCGTGTGTGGCCCACCCCAAGCGGCTGCGCTGGCGGCCCATTTTGTTCAACATCCGCAGTGCAGGGTTGGATGCGCTGCCCATCGTGGGCTTGCTGTCTTTTTTGCTCGGCATTGTGGTGGCTTACCAGGGCGCAGACCAGCTTCGGCAATACGGTGCCAACATCTTTGTCGCAGACTTGGTGGGCCTGTCGATGCTGCGCGAGTTTGCACCCTTAATTACCGCCATCATCGTGGCGGGGCGCTCAGGCTCTGCCTATGCGGCACAAATCGGAACCATGTCTGTGACCGAGGAAATTGACGCCATGCGCACCATCGGCATCGAACCCATGGAACTGCTGGTGTTGCCAAAAATCATTGCCCTGGTGGTCGCCCTGCCCCTGCTGACAGTGTTTGCCGACGTGCTGGGCGTGGCGGGCGGCATGATCATGGCGCGTACGCAGCTCGGTGTCGGCTATGTTGAATTTTTGGAGCGCTTTACCCATGCAGTCAGCCCCACCGCTTATCTGGTGGGTATTGGTAAAGCGCCCGTGTTTGCGGCCATCATCGTGATGGTGGGGTGTTTTCAAGGCTTTCGCACCCAAGGTGGCGCTGACAGCGTGGGGCGCCAGACGACCCGCAGCGTGGTGCAGTCGATCTTTTTAGTCATCGTGGCCGATGCACTGTTCTCCGTTGCCTTCAGCGCATTGGATCTTTGACATGCCCAGCGCCAATACCCCAGACGACGTGATGATCGAGATGCGCAAGGTGTGCACGCAATTTGGCGACCATGTGGTGCATGCCGGGATCGACCTGGACATACGCCGCGCTGAAATTTTTGCCGTGATTGGCGGCAGTGGCTCTGGCAAGTCGACCCTGCTGCGCGAAATGATTCTGTTGCACCAGCCCAATTCGGGCAGCATCCGGGTGCTGGGCGTGGATTTGTCCAAACCCGACACGTCCGAGGCCTTGTCCTTGCGCCAGCGCTGGGGGGTTATGTTTCAGCATGGGGGGCTGTTTGGTTCGCTCACGGTGCTGGAAAACATCGGGTTGCCACTGCGCGAGCACACCCAACTCGATGACGCCCTGATCAATGACATCGCCGCCTGGAAGCTGGACATGGCCGGACTCAAGCCAGAGGTGGGTGCGCAGTACCCGTCCGAGCTCTCTGGCGGCATGCTGAAGCGGGCCTCGCTGGCGCGCGCACTGGCGCTAGACCCAGATCTGCTGTTTTTGGACGAACCCACCGCCGGCCTGGACCCCGACAGTGCGGCGGGCGTAGACGAACTGGTGCTGAAGCTGCGTGACCTTTTTGGGCTGACCATTGTCATGATCACCCATGACCTGGACCTTTTGTGGCAAGTGGCAGACCGCGTCGCGGTGCTGGCCGATGGCACGGTGCAGGGCATAGGCTCTATGGACGAACTCGCCGCCATGGATCAACCGGCGGTTCGGCTGTTTTTTGACGGCCAGCGCGGCCGTGCGGCGCGGCCGCAAAACGCCACCCCTGTGAAGGAACAATCATCGAAACCAAAGTAAATTATTCGCTCGTGGGCGCCTTTGTGGTCGCCCTGACCATGGTGCTGATCGCCGGGGTGCTGTGGCTGGCCTCCGGCGGAGCATGGCAAAAAGAGTACGGCCTGTACCTGGCGGTAGTGAACGAATCGGTGGCCGGGCTGAACGTGAATGCGCCAGTCAAATACAACGGGGTCGACGTGGGCAAGGTGCAATCCATCAACCTGGACGTAACCAATCCGCAGCGGGTGATTTTGCTGTTTGCCATTGAAAAAGGCACGCCCATCAAGGAAGACACCATTGCGGTTTTGAAAACGCAGGGGCTCACCGGCATTGCCTATGTGGAACTCAGTGGTGGTGCCATTGCGTCGCCACCCCTGCGCGTGGCGTCTGGCAACCAATACCCGGTCATCGCCACCAAACCCTCGCTGAGCGCGCGCCTTGAAAACGTGCTCACCAGTGTTTTGGGCAAGCTAGACAGCACGTCCAACAGCATCAATTCACTGTTGAGCGAAGAGAACCAGGCGGCTTTCAAAAGCGCGTTGGCCGACATTGCCACCGTGGCACACACCGTGGCCGCGCGCAAGGACACCATTGACGCGGGTATTGCCGACGCGAGTAGCACCCTAAAAAACACCTCAGAAGCGACGGCCAAAATGACGGCCTTGGTGGAGCGCATTGGGCGCAGTGCCGATGCGGTGGAAAAAATGGGCAATGAAGTCGCGCGCACGAGCCAGAGCGCCACAAAGACGGTCGACACCATTGGCGCCGACGTAAAACGCTTCAGCACCGAAACCCTGCCCGAACTGGAACGGCTGCTGGGCGAATTGAGCACGCTGTCAAGCTCGCTGCGCCGCCTGAGCGAGCAGACCACGCGTGACCCGCGTGGCCTTATTTTCGGCCGCAAAACGGTGCCGCTGGGCCCCGGGGAAACGGAGACAAAACCATGAAAACCATCTACCCACACGCAGCGGCACGGGCATCCCGAGTCATTGGCATCACGCTTGCCGTTCTTGCCGCGTTTGCCTTGCACGGCTGCAGTGCGCTGCGGCCCACAGCCACACCCGCTACTGACTTTTACTTGTTAGACAGCACGCCGGTGCATGCACCGCTACCAGGACCGGCCACCGTGCCCGAAAAACGGCTGGGCCCTACCTTGATGGTCAACCCCACGGTGGCAGCGGCTGGTTTTGACAGCCCACGCATCATCTATATACACAAAGCGCACCAGCTGGAATACTTCGCCCACAGCGAGTGGGTCGACCCGCCCGCGCGCATGCTGGGGCCCTTGGTGGTGAGCGCCATGGCCCAAACAGGGGCCTTTGGCGCCGTGGTGTTAACCCCCGGCGCTGCCACCGGTGTGTGGCGGCTGGATACCGAGATCATTCGCCTGCAACACGAGTTCATGACCCAGCCCAGCCGCGTGCGCTTCACGCTGCGCGCCACCTTGGTTGATGACAAGACGCGCAAAGTATTGGCATGGCGCACGTTTGACGCTTACGCCCCGGCCAGCAGCGAAGACCCCGCCGGGGGCGTGGCGGCGGCCAACCATGTGGTGCAAACCGTGCTGAGCGAGATGGCCATTTTTTGCGCCGAGGCCGTGCGCAAGGCACCAGCGGAACCTGCAACTTCGGCACTGCCACTACCGACCACCGTGCAGTGACCGACTCACAAACATAAAGTGCGGCAATGTGCGTTGTCCAACAAACCGGTGCACCCACCGACCGGTACAGTGGGCGCATGAACCCAACCAACTTCAAAACTTGCCAGCAACCCACCGGCGCGGTGCAAATGGGCCGGCCGGTGCTGTGCGGCCGCCAAATTGCCCCGGGCAGCCACTGCTGCGAAACCCATCACCCGTTAGAGGAACACCTCGAAGCGTATTGGACGCCGCACAAGGAGCCCGTGCATCCCACCCAAATGCACTTGCTGTAAAGAAAATTAGGCACAAAAGTGGCCTCTAGCCCTCATGCCTATTGCGCAAGCAGCTATGAAATGAATAGCACGTAGAGGGTTTAGCCGCGCAGCTCACGCGCCTTGTTCACCCGCAAAGCCACCAGCGTACAGACGGCACCCGAGAACAGATACACCCCCATAAAGCCCAGTCCGAAGTGGGCGGACAAGCCCAGCGCCACCAGCGGCGCGAAGGCCGCACCAATCAGCCAGGCCAGGTCAGAGGTCAAGGCCGCGCCGGTGTAGCGAAACTGGGGTTCAAAGTTAGACGTCACCGCGCCCGCCGCCTGCCCATAGGACAGACCCAACAAGGCAAAGCCGACCAAGATAAACAGGTCTTCACCAAGCAGTTCGTTGCCCAGCAGCGTGGGGGCCACAAAGCTGAACAGCGCAATCAAAATCGCCAGCGAGCCCAGGGTGTTGCGCCGACCAAAGCGATCTGCAATCCAGCCCGATGCCACCACCCCAACCAGCGCGATGGCGCCGCCAATGATCTGCACCACCAGCACTTCGTTGAGCGACTGGTTGGAATACAGCTTGATCCACGACAGCGGAAACACGGTGACCAGGTGGAACAAGGAGTAGGTAGCCAAAGAGGCAAACGCGCCAATAAACAGGTTGCTGCCCCGGGCCTTGACCAAGTCGACCACGTTGCTGGGTGCCAGCGAATTGTCGTTAAGCAGCTTGTCGTATTCATGGGTGACCACCAAGCGCAGGCGCGCGAACAGCGCCACCACATTGATGGCAAAAGCCACATAAAAAGGATAACGCCAGCCCCAGTCCAGAAAGTCGGCAGACGACAAATGGGACCTGAGGTACCAAAACAGCGCGGCCGCGATCATGAAGCCCAGCGGCGCACCCAGCTGCGGAATCATGGCCCACCACCCCCGGCGCGCCTTGGGCGCACGCATTGCCAGCAAAGACGGCAGCCCATCCCACGAGCCGCCCAGCGCAATGCCTTGCGAAAAGCGCAAAACCGACAGCAGCACGATGGCAGTGCCGCCTAAAGTGGCGGTGCTGGGTAAAAACGCAATGCCTGCGGTGGAGACACCCAGCAAAAACAGCGCGGCGGTGAGCTTGACGCCGCGCCCATACCGCTTTTCGATCGCCATGAACGCCAGCGTGCCGAAGGGGCGGCCGATAAAGGCGAACGAAAAAATAACAAACGCCCACAAAGTGCCTTGCAGCGGATCTGCAAACGGGAAAAACACCGACGGAAACACCAACACCGACGCGATGCCGTAGACGAAGAAGTCAAAGTATTCCGAGGTGCGCCCCAAGATCACGCCCACCGCGATTTCACTGGGCGCAATGGTGTGCTCGTTGGCAACAGCCTGGCTTGGATGGTGGGCGGTGCCGGGCGCAGAAAGGTCTTGGGAATGGGTGGTGGGCGTCATGCGGGCTCGTTTTCTGTCGGAAGCTTGGTTTTTCAACAGTGCAGAGGTTCTCATGAATGTGGAAAGATTGACATAGGACAAAACGTCCAATGTTCAAAACGGGTAGCGCGGCGTAAATTCCACACCGTACTAAAAAACCTTCATTGAGCGTGGCATGTTAACCAATAAGAACCCTCTACAGTGGCTCAAACTGCTGCTGATCCCCGCTGTGGCCCTGCTGTCAGGATGCGATTGGGTGCTGATGAACCCCTCGGGGGACATCGCCATGCAGCAGCGCGACCTGATCTTGGTATCCACTGGGCTGATGCTGCTGATCATCGTGCCGGTCATTGTGCTGACCCTGCTGTTCGCGTGGCGCTACCGCAAGGCCAACACCGAGGCCGACTACCGGCCCGACTGGGACCACTCGACCCAGTTGGAGTTGGTGATCTGGGCGGCGCCGCTCTTGATCATCATCGCGCTGGGCGCTATCACCTGGATCAGCACCCACACCCTGGACCCCTACCGCCCGCTGGGCCGTATCGACGCCAAGCGCGCTGTGCCCGAAGGCGTCAAGCCGCTGGTGGTGGAGGTGGTCGCGCTGGACTGGAAATGGCTGTTTATCTACCCCGAGCAGGGCATTGCGCTGGTCAACGAAATGGCCGCACCGATTGACCGCCCGATCCAGTTCAAGATCACCGCGTCGTCCATCATGAATTCGTTTTTTATCCCCGCATTGGCAGGGCAAATCTACGCCATGCCCGGCATGGAAACCAAGCTCAGCGCGGTCATTAACAAGCCCGGTGCGTTCGATGGTTTCTCGGCCAACTACAGCGGCCATGGGTTCAACGGCATGCGCTTTAAGTTCCATGGCTTGGCCGCTGCCGACTTCGACAAATGGGTAGCCACCACCAAGGCCAGCGGCACGCAGCTCACACGCGCCGACTACCTTGTGCTGGAGAAGCCCAGCGAACGCGAACCGGTGCGGCGCTACGCATCGGTCGACCCGACCTTGTACAAGGCCATCGTCAACCGCTGTGTAGAAGCCAACAAGATGTGCATGGAAGACATGATGGCCATTGACGCCAGCGGCGGCATGGGCAAGCCGGGCACCTACAACCTGGCCTCCAGCACGGCGGCCATTGCATCGATCAGCGACCCCGGCAGAAAGTACGTAGTCGCCATGTGCAGCGTGCGTGACGCTGCCACCGACTATCCCGTCGTCAACTAACCGCAGCATGGACACCATGACCGACACATTTGACCTCACCAAGTTCATCTTCGGCCGCCTGACCTGGGAGGCCATTCCCTATCACGAGCCGATTTTGATAGCGACCTTCGCCGCCGTGGCAATGGGCGGCCTGGCCCTGCTGGCGGCGCTGACCTACTTCAAACTCTGGGGCCCGCTCTGGCGCGACTGGTTCACCAGCATTGACCACAAGAAGATCGGCATCATGTATTGCGTGCTGGGCTTGGTGATGCTCTTACGCGGCTTCTCTGACGCGCTGATGATGCGGGCGCAGCAAGCAATGGCCTTTAACGGCTCCGAAGGATTCTTACCACCCCACCACTACGACCAACTGTTCACCGAGCACGGGGTGATCATGATCTTCTTCGTGGCCATGCCTTTGATCACCGGGCTGATGAACTTTGTGGTGCCGCTGCAAATTGGCGCGCGCGATGTGGCGTTCCCGTTCTTGAACAACTTCAGTTTCTGGATGACCGCCAGCGGGGCCGTTTTGGTGATGGTGTCGCTTTTCATCGGCGAATTTGGCCAAACCGGCTGGCTGGCCTACCCGCCACTCTCAGGCATCCAATTCAGCCCCGGCGTGGGTGTGGACTATTACATTTGGGCGCTTCAGCTTGCCGGTGTGGGAACGCTGTTGTCAGGCGTCAATCTGCTGGTCACCATTGTCAAAATGCGCGCCCCCGGCATGGGCATGATGAAAATGCCTATCTTCACCTGGACGGCGCTGTGCACCAACATCTTGATCGTCGCGTCTTTCCCGGTATTGACGGCGGTGTTGGGCCTGTTGTCGATGGACCGCTACATTGGCACCGCGTTCTTCACCAATGACCTGGGCGGCAACGCCATGATGTACGTGAACCTGATCTGGATCTGGGGCCACCCCGAGGTTTACATCCTGGTGCTGCCGGTGTTTGGCGTGTTCTCCGAAGTGGTGGCCACCTTCAGCGGCAAGCGGATTTTTGGCTACACGTCCATGGTCTACGCCACGCTGGTGATCACCATCCTGTCGTACCTGGTGTGGTTGCACCACTTCTTCACCATGGGCTCGGGTGCGAGTGTGAACTCGTTCTTTGGTATCACCACCATGATCATCTCGATCCCCACCGGGGCGAAGATTTTCAACTGGCTGTTCACCATGTACCGGGGACGTATCCGCTTTGACGTGCCCATGCTGTGGTCGATTGGCTTCATGGTCACCTTCACGGTGGGTGGTATGACCGGTGTGCTGCTGGCGGTCCCACCGGCTGACTTTGTGCTGCACAACAGCCTGTTTTTGGTGGCGCACTTCCACAACGTGATCATTGGCGCGGTGGTGTTTGGCGCTATGGCGGGCATCAACTACTGGTTCCCCAAAGCCTTTGGCTACACCTTGGACGCCTTCTGGGGCAAGGTGTCGTTCTGGTTCTGGTTCATCGGGTTTTACTTCGCCTTCATGCCGCTGTATGTGCTGGGCTTGATGGGGGTAACCCGCCGCATGAGCCGGTTTGACGATCCGTCGCTGCAGATTTGGTTCATCATTGCCGGCTTTGGTGCGGCGCTAATTGCCATTGGTATAGCGGCCACCTTCATCCAGTTCTTCGTGAGCTTTCGCAAGCGCGAGGCGCTGCGTGACCACACCGGTGACCCGTGGGATGGCCGCACCTTGGAATGGTCCACCGCGTCGCCACCACCGGCCTACAACTTTGCCTTCACCCCCGTGGTGCATGACAACGATGCTTGGTCTGACATGAAGAAGCACGGCTACCAGCGGCCTACTACGGGCTTCATCCCGATCCACATGCCCAAAAATACCTGGGCCGGTGTGGTGATCGCGGGTATTGCCACGGCCCTGGGTTTTGCGCTGATCTGGCACATGTGGGCCGTGGCCGTGCTCATGTTTGTGGCGGTCATCGTGGTCACCATCGTCCACACCTTCAACTACCAGCGCGACTACTGCATCCCTGCGGACGACGTGGTTCGCACCGAGGGTGTTCGCACCCAAGAACTCAACCGTTTGGCGGCCCATTGATATGACAACAATGACTATTCCTGCGACCGACAGCCAGCGTTTTTACATGGCGGGGGAACACCACCCCCAAAACGGCACGCTGCTGGGCTTTTGGCTTTACCTGATGAGCGACTGCCTGATTTTTGCGGTGCTGTTTGCGGTGTACGCCGTGGTCGGCCGCAGTTATGCGGCAGGGCCATCGGGCGCAGACTTATTTGATTTACCGCTGGTGGCGCTCAATACATCGATGTTGTTGCTGTCGTCCATCACCTACGGCTTTGCGATCCTGGAAATGCAACGCCGTAGGGTCAAGCCGGTGCTGGCCTGGCTGGCCATCACCGGGCTGCTGGGCTGTGTATTCATCGGGCTGGAGCTGTATGAATTCGCACACCTGATCGTTGAGGGCGCAGGTCCGCAGCGCAGCGCGTTCTTGTCCGCGTTCTTCACGCTGGTCGGTACCCATGGCTTGCACGTCACCTTTGGCATCATCTGGCTGGTGGTGCTGATGGTGCAGGTGGCCCGCGGCGGCCTGATTACGGAGAACCGCCGACGCCTGATGTGCTTGTCGATGTTTTGGCACTTTCTGGACGTGGTCTGGATTGGTGTCTTCACCTTTGTTTATCTGATGGGATCGCTGCCATGAGCTCTGCGCACAACACCAACAACCATGACCACGATGACGACCACGGCGGTGCCAGCCACAGCACGTTCAAGGGTTACATGACCGGCTTTGTTCTGGCCGTCATCCTCACCGCCATTCCCTTCTGGCTGGTGATGGGCAAGGTCTTGCCCAATTCGAACATCACGGGGCTGGTCATTCTGGCGATTGCGGCAGTGCAAATTGTGGTGCACATGGTTTATTTTCTGCACATGAATACACGCTCTGAAGGCGGTTGGTCACTGCTGGCACTGGCGTTCACGGTGGTGCTGCTGGTCATCATGCTCAGCGGGTCTATCTGGGTGATGTACCACCTGAACACCAACATGATGCCGCACACCCTGCACGAGATGAAGAACATGCCATGACCACCACCCTGAAGCGCAACACCGGGGTGCGCGCGCTTCATTGGGGCTGGGCGCTGGTTGCGCTGGTGCTGTTTTTGGTGTTTGTCGCGCTGGGCACGTGGCAGGTTCAACGCCGCGCCTGGAAGCTGGATTTGATTGCGCGTGTTAACCAACGCGTCTCGGCCCCGGCGATCGGTGCGCCCGCTCAGCAAGACTGGCCGCGCGTGAATGCTGCCAACGACGAATACCGCCGTGTGCGGCTGACCGGGCGCTTTTTACAGGGGTTAGACGCGCAGGTGCAGGCGGTCACCCGCATTGGCAGCGGTTTTTGGCTGCTGTCGCCCGTGCAGCTGGCGGACGGCAGCGTGGTGTGGATCAACCGGGGGTTTGTTCCACCGCAGTGGGCGCCTGCAGCATCCGCTGAGGCATCAACAGTGGCCGCGCCCGATTCGGTTAGCCCTGCAAGCGTCACGGTCACTGGCCTGCTGCGGCTCACCGAGCCTGGTGGCGGCTTTTTGCGTTCCAACGACCCCGCCGCGGGGCGTTGGTTTTCGCGCGATGTGGCAGCCCTCGCCCAGGCACGCGGCCTTCGCCAAGTGGCGCCGTATTTTGTGGATGCCGATGCGGCCCCAGCAGGATCGCCGGCGGACCCTGCAGCACCGGTGGCTGGGCTCACCGTGATTGCCTTCTACAACAACCACCTCGTTTACGCACTGACCTGGTATGTACTGGCATTGATGGTGGCAGGTGCAGCCATCGGCTTGGCGGTGCACAATGCAAAGCACCATGACGACCCTCGCAGCGCCAACCCTGCAGACTGAGCCCGCTACCCCCCGCAGCCCTACGGGCAGCCCCGGCGTATCAGGGCGATCGCCGGGCAACTTGAGCGACGCCACCGGCCGTAAAAACACGCTACTGCTGATCCAGCTGCGCTGGATCGCCGTGATCGGGCAAGTTGTGACCATCGCGTTCGCGTTTTACGGCTTGGGCATTGCGCTGCCAATTCGACCGATGGTGGCCGCGCTGGGCATCTTGCTGGCCTTCAACGTGGTCAGCCTGCTGCGCTGGCGCACCCGCCGCAAATTCAGCCAAACCGAATTGTTCGTGTCGCTGCTGGTGGACGTGGCGATGCTCACCACGCAGTTGTACTTGAGCGGCGGCGCCAGTAACCCGTTTGTGTTTTTGTACCTGTTGCAGGTCACGCTGGGGGCGGTGTTGCTCAAGCCCACGTTTGTCTGGAGCCTGTTTGCCATCACCGCCACCTGTTTTGTGGTGCTGGCCGGGTTTGCCCGCCCGTTGGCGTTGCCGCCCGACCATAACCACGGCCTACTCAGCCTGTACATCCAGGGCACGCTGATCTGTTTTGTGTTGAACGCCGTGTTGTTGGTGGTTTTTATCACCCGCATTGGCAAAAACCTGCGTGAGCAGGACGCGCGCTTGGCGGGCTTGCGCCAGCGTGCGGCAGAAGAAGAGCACATCGTGCGCATGGGCCTGCTGGCCAGCGGCGCGGCGCATGAGCTGGGTACGCCCCTGGCCACGCTGGCGGTTATCTTGGGCGACTGGCGCCGCATGCCCGCCTTTACTGCGGACACCGAACTGCTGCAAGAGGTCACAGAGATGGAAACCCAGCTGCAGCGCTGCAAGGCCATCGTCAGCGGCATTTTGTTGTCCGCTGGCGAAGCGCGTGGCGAGTCGTCGGCCGCCACCACCATCACGACCTTTATGGACGACTTGGTTGAAGAGTGGCGCCACACCCGCGTGCGCGCTGCCCTGCATTACGACAACCAGTTTGGCCATGACATGCCCGTGGTGTCGGACTCGGCGGTCAAACAAATGATTTTTAATGTGTTGGACAACGCGGTTGAATCGTCCGGCCTGTGGCTGCACTTGGCCGTGGCGCGCGAAGCCGACGACCTGGTGCTGCGCTGCACCGACCGGGGCCCCGGCTTTGCGGCCGCCACGTTGGCGCAATTGGGCAAACCGTACAACTCCAGCAAGGGTCGGCCCGGCGGCGGGCTGGGTCTTTTTTTAGTCGTGAATGTGGCGCGCACCCTGGGCGGGGTGGTCAACGCCGCCAACCTGCCAGAAGGCGGAGCCTGTGTCACCATTCGGCTGCCGCTGGCCGCCATGGTGCTCGGTAGCGGCACCGATGAGGATTCT
>JBBRNS010000073.1:0-15994 GCA_038230175.1 Burkholderiales bacterium | reverse complement strand
TTTGACCAACTGCTGTGCGCGGTGGGTCGCTCGGCACGGCTGACCGGCTACGGTTTAGAGGCGCTGGGCATTCCTACCCAAAAGACGGTGCAAACCAACGAATACCTGCAAACCATTTACCCCAACCTCTTTGCGGCCGGTGACGTGGCTGGGCCCTACCAGTTCACCCACAC
Source organism: Burkholderiales bacterium (assembly GCA_038230175.1). Lineage (GTDB taxonomy): Bacteria > Pseudomonadota > Gammaproteobacteria > Burkholderiales > Burkholderiaceae_C > Allorhodoferax. The sequence goes on along the minus strand of JBBRNS010000073.1, from coordinate 15,821 downwards.
GGCGTCACACCAGGCCTGGTACGCGGCGGTGAACGCGCTGTTTGGCGACTTTAAAAAGTTCAAGGTCGACTACCGGGTGATCCCTGCAGCCACCTTTGTCGACCCCGAAGTGGCCCGCGTTGGCCTGAACGAAACCGAGGCCAAAGAACAAGGTATTGCCTATGAGGTAACCCGCTACGACATCGACGACCTGGACCGCCAGATTTGCGACGCAGGCGCGGGCAGTGTCACCCACGGTTTTGTCAAAGTGCTGACCGTGCCGGGCAAAGACACCATTCTGGGCGCCACCATCGTCGGCACCCACGCGGCCGACCTGCTGGCCGAATACGTGCTGGCCATGCGCCACGGGCTGGGGTTGAACAAAATCCTGGGCACCATCCACACCTACCCCACCTTGTCGGAGGCCAACAAATACGCCGCCGGAGAATGGAAACGGGCGCACCAGCCCCATGCGCTGCTGGTGTGGGTGCGCAAATTCCACGACTGGCGCAGGGGGTAAGCGCTATGGTTTTAGTAGCTGCTTACGCACGTTCCATGAGGGCTAGCAGCCTATTTCTTGCATTTTTTTGTCTGCAGGCCAGCGCCCACACCCGGGACCTGCGGGCCGACTTTTTGCGCAGCTACCGCAACGAGACCACGGTGGTGCCGCCCCTGCTGGGTATTGGTATCGGCGCCAACGCCGACAACACCGGCGGATCAAGCCTGGCCTATGTGGACGCCCTGTCGCTCATGGAACAATAGCTTGCATGCCGCAAGTCGATCGCAACGCCCATACCAATGCCCACGTCGGCCCTAGGCAACTCGTGCTGCTAGGCGCGGGCCACGCGCACCTGCAAGTGCTGCAACACCTCAGCATTCACCCGCTACCAGGGCTACAAGTCACGCTGGTGGCGCCCCACCCGCGCCAGGTCTACCCGGCCATGGTGCCGGGCTTTGTGGCCGGGCACTACACGCTGGACGATTGCTGCATCCCACTCGATGGCCTGGTGCGCCGCAGCGGTGTGCGCTGGCTGCAAAACCATGTGCGGCTGCTCAATGCGCAGACGCAATCCTTCACCCTGGACGATGGCCAAACCCTGCACTTTGACTGGCTGTCGGTCAACACCGGCGCGGCCCAAAACCGTGAGCAGTTGGAGCAAGACATGCCCGGCTCGCGCACCCACGCCTTGTTTGTGCGGCCACTGGAGGCCTTTGGCAGCCATTGGCCCCGCATTGCCGAGATGGGCGACAGCCGCGCTTTGCGCATCGCCGTCATCGGCGGCGGCGCTGCGGGGGTTGAACTGGCCCTGGCCGTGCGCCACCGCCTGCCGGATGCGGCGCTCACGCTGGTGTGTGGCCCCCATCCGCTGCTGGGCAATTTTCCGGCTGCGGTGCAGCAACGGCTGGCACGTATTCTGAAAGCCCACCGCATCACCGTGCTGCACGATGTGGCGCTGGCCATCAACGCTGAGACGGTGCAACTGGGCTGCGGCGCCGCCCTGGCCTGTGACGTGCCCTTGCTGGCCACCGGTGTGCAAGCCCCGTCTTGGTTGGCCGACAGTGGCTTGGCGCTAGACGATGCGGGCTTTATTGCGGTGGACATGTACCAACGCTCCACCAGCCACAGCCGGGTGTTTGCCGCAGGCGACATCAGCACCCGCATTGACCAAGCGCTTGCGCGCAGTGGCGTCTATGCCCAGCGGGCCGGGCTGGCGTTGGCCCGCAATCTGGCCAGTGCGGTGGCCAACCAGGCGCTCACCCCCCATATGCCCGACCACCGCAGCCTGAGCTTGGTGACCTGTGGCGAGCGTTACGCAGTCGGCAGCTGGGGCAACTACAGCGCACAGGGGCGCTGGGTGTGGTGGCTCAAAAACTGGCTAGACCGGCGCCATGTGGCGCGGTTTTGCGCAGCCAAGGCCAAGGCGAACCGCGAATAAGCCGCAATAGTGTGAACTAATGCTCAGGGAAAACCCTCGGTTAGTCCGAACGGGCTATCGCTGGGAAAACGGGTGGTAATGACAATCAAGTCATCTCCTGTCACACCTCGTCATCGCCTGTCACACACCTTACTAACCATGAAAAAAATTATCACCACCGCAGTTCTTCCTTTGGCAATGTTTTGCGGCATCGCCAGCGCCAGTGTTACCGGTTCGGTGACCTTCGTGAATCCTGACACCGTCGCCCCGAACGCATTCAAGTACCTGGCCACACCGCCTGCAGTGGTCGGCAACAACAACATCAATGTCAATGACACCGTGTTTGCGTTCAGCGAGAAGCAATCCACTTTGTTTGGCAATGCACCCGCCTTTAACCTGGGCGGCCCTGTTGCCAGCAGCACCTTGGTGTCGAGCTATTACGTTTATTTTGACCCCAAAACCAGCCAGCGAATCAAAGCATCGCTGACATTTTCGGAAGCCATTTTGGGCGTGTACTTTCTCACTGGCACTGCCGATACGAACCCCCATGGCGTGTTCCACTCCGGCACCGGCTTAAAAGGCAGCGCCGACAATTTTGGCCTCGCCTCCGTGGGCTACCAATATGTGGCTGCGACGGGGCTTGAGGCGGTCGACCGGTCTGCATCGCACTTTTCGTTCCTCGGCAATACCCTGAGCTTGGATTGGACTGCCAGCAACCCCGGCGACCACATCCGCGTGTTGACCGCTGCCCCGATGGTCACCGCGGTTCCAGAACCTGAGTCCTACGCGATGCTGCTGGCGGGTCTGGGCCTGATGGGTAGCATTGTTGTGCGTCGGCGCAACCAGGAAAGCTGATCAGTGGCATTGCCATCAAAAAAAGGGAGCCTCGGCTCCCTTTTTTGTTGTTAGGTCTACATCACGCACCACTTATTGACTGCTTTTAACCCCACCGCAGAACTCCCCCCCGTATCGCTCCATTCAAAATAATGTGCAATTGCGCAATCTGGTTCACTGCCGCTTCTTGAGGTGGTACTCATCCAAAATCTTTTTGTACTCACCGCTGTCTCTTATTTTTTTAAGCCCCTGGTTGAACAGCACCGATCTGGAAAAACTCTCTTTTAAAGCCTTTGGAAAGAGCACGTGGTGTACCGAGACCTTCAGGGGCAGCGGGTGGTTGGTGAATAACGCAGCCGTTTCCGGATTAAAGGTCTCTCGAAGCAGGTTGTATCCGACATACAAATTCACAGGTGTGATCGTATTGCGCCCCAGTAGCAACTTTCTGAAATTCGACTCATCTCTCCCCGCCTCGTCGACCTGGATTTTTCCCGCATCCAAGGCCGCGTGAAACTCCGGCCCGTAATTGTATTTATTGACCGTACCAATCAGCACACCCTTTAAATCGTCATAAGTCTTCCAGTCAAATGGAACGCTTTTCAAATGGAAGAAGACCAATGGGGCTTCGGCGATAGGGTCACTGTAGTAAAAATCTTGCTCGCGCTCTTCGGTTTTTACCCAACCGAGGGTTGCTTCAAAATTGCCCTTGGCCGTGCCAACCAATGCCCGCGCCGCCGGCATGTAGGTGTATTTCACATCAACATGCACCTGCTTAAACGCTGCCGTCACAACGGCAGGCTCAATCCCATAGCCGATTGCTTTTTCGGCCAAAAACGGGGGGTATTCGAATAAGGCAATGCGAATTGCCTCTGCCCTGCTCATGGAAGGCAATAAAACTGGCAACAACCCAATAACGAGTCGAGCCAAAAATCGTCCATTTACTTTTATCAATGTGTATTCTCGTTTTCGACACCTGTCGGGTTGTGATCCCAATTCACAAACATATTTCAACCCCATACATCCCACCCAAGCCAATTGCACCACTGTAGCCACCGTCAGCCGTGCGGTCAATCAACCCGTTCCGGCTTCCACTATTCGCCCCGACACGCACACCACTCGCAGCGAAGGGCCCTACCCAGAATACGGCGCTTACCCACGCCCACGTACGCGTCGGCATTGCCCTTGATGCGCTGGGGGTGCACCAGCCCCACCGCCTGACAGGGCGATTAAGCGGGACGCTGTGGGGGTTGGTATTCAATGGGGCATGGTGCAAACGTGCAAGTGGTGTCAAAGTATGGAATAACGGGTAATTGGGTGACAATCCGCCGGTAGTCACCCACATAAACCGCAGGAGCACGCCATGACCAGCGCAAGCGCAAGCACCCCTACCTCGCCCGCCGACACTAGCCTGCAGGCTGCGCCGCCCCTGCGCCGGGTCGACCAGTTGCTGACCCACTACGGCGCGAGCCACACTAAGCCCACGAATGAGCTGATCCATTTTGTGGCCATCCCGCTGATCATGCTCAGCCTGGTGGGCATGATGTTCGCGCTGCACCCGGCCATTGCCTACCTGTTCATGGGTGCCAGCATGGTGTATTACGTTCGCCTGTCGGTGGTGTTTCTAGTGGCCATGGCGCTGGTTGCCACAGCCATGCTGGGCCTTATCCACCTGATGGACACAGCCGGTGTGTTGTTGCCCACCTCGGTAGCCGTTTTTGTGGTGGCTTGGATCTTCCAGTTCATCGGCCACAAGATCGAAGACAAGAAGCCGTCGTTTATTGAAGACATTCAATACCTTTGGGTGGGCCCGCTGTTCGTGCTGAGCAAGTTGTTTGTTAAATTGGGAATTCGCTGGTAAGTCGGCACACCCCCATTGGTCCCCGTCCGAAGGAACCCTTTGAATCCGCTGCTCCAAGTTTTTCGCATCGCGCGTATTGAAGCGGGCTTTATCGTCCGCTTTCGCAAGTTTGCCTTCGCCGCACTGGTGGTTGCCTGCATCCCGGCGCTGTACACCGTCATCTACCTCTCCAGCGTGTGGGACCCGGCGGCTAACACCCATTCCCTGGGGGTGGCACTGGTCAATTTGGACAAGGGCGTGGCCTTCCACGACCACGAGTTCAACATTGGTAACGAGGTCAGCGCGAAGCTCAAGGCCAAAAAAACGTTTGGTTTTCAAGACTTTGCCGACGAGGCAAGCGCCCGCAGCGCGGTGCGCCAAGGCAAGATCGCCTTTGCCCTGGTGATTCCGGCTGATTTCAGCTCCAACGCGGTGCCCGGTGCAAGCACCGGCGGTGGCAAATTGGTGGTGTACACGTCTGAGGGCAACAACTACCAAGGCGCCCACTTGGCGCGCCGGTTTGCAACCGATCTGGGCACCGCAGTGAACTCCAGCCTCAACGAGCGGCGCTGGGCACTGGTGCTCAGCACGGCTGCAGGTTCCGAGCACAGCTTGGAACAGCTGCGTGACGGTGCAAAGCAACTGCGCTTGGGCGCCAAAGAACTCAGCGATGGCGCTGCGCTCACTGCCAACGGCGCACGCACTCTAAACGGCGGCATGGCGCGGCTCAACGACGGGGTCGGTCAAGCGGTCGACGGCGTGCACCAACTGGGCACCGGCTTGCGAACCATGGACGCCGCGCGCCCACCCGCTGCCGATTTGGCCCGCCTGAAAAGCGGTGCCGACGCTCTGGCCAATGGCCATGGCGAGTTGGAAAAAGGGTTTACAGAGCTCAAAAACGGCACCAAACGTCTCAAGGCAGGCGTATTCGATTTCCGCAACGAAACCGCCGACAGCCTTTTGGTGCCTTCCAGCGTGACCGACGGCCTAGACAAAGTGTATGACGGCGTTTCCCAGCTCGACACCGGCCTGCACACCGCCGCCGACGCACAGGGCAAGTTGGCCGACGGCGCTACCCGTTTGAGTGGTGGTGTCACAGCACTCACCCAAGGCATGACAACCCTGGGCAACGGCATTCACACCATGGTGGCCAAGCTGCCCGAAGATCGCAAACTCAACAGCCTGGGCGAGGGCTCTGCCGAGCTGTTGGCCGGATCCACCGCGCTAGCCGACGGCACCGACAAGGTCAAAAACGGCGCGCTGCGCTTGCACGACGGCATCGAGCTGCTGGCCAACTCTTTGCCAGCGGCCATCAACACCTTAGAAGGCAGCGCCGAGGGGCTGGCCAACTCGGTGCAACCCCAGATTGAGGTCGATGCACCGGTGCAAAACCAGGGCAGTGGCTTTGCACCCAACGTGCTGCCGGCCGCCCTGTGGCTGGGCGCCGGCATCATCGCGTTCCTGTTCAACGTGCGGGTCATGCCGCGCATCGCCCAAGACTATCGGCCGCTGACCCAGTTCCTTGGAAAAGTCATGGTGCCCGCCACCGTGGTCCTCATGCAGGCGTTTTTGGTACTGGTGGCGGTGATGTTTTTGCTGCACATCCGTATCCTGCATCCGGGCGCCTTTGTGTTGACGCTCACCATTTCTTCGCTGACGTTTTTGAGCATCGTGTTCGCCCTGACCCGCGCGCTGGGCGACGCTGGCAAGGCCTTGGCCATGCTGTTTTTGGCGGTGCAGCTGTCCTCATCGGGCGGGGTGTTGCCAGTGGAGCTCAGTGGGGGCTTCTTTGCCCACATCAGCCCTTGGTTGCCCATGACCTGGGTGGTGCAAGCCATTAAGGCCAGCATGTTTGGCGCCTACGACGATGGTTGGATGGCGCCCCTTATGCAAGTGGCATTGGCGGGCCTAGCGGCCATGGTGATGGCCAGCTTTGTGGGCCGCTGGCGCTACGTGGAGCACACCGAAATGCGCCCACCAATTGAGTTTTGACCGCACGCGGTACTTTGCAATACTTCACCGGCGGGACGCGCCGCTGTTTCGTTGCTGGCTGGGCGAGATACCCTAAAATGGCCCACTGACTTCTCTTCACAACCTGACAACTCGGACACTAGCGTGTGCACCCATGACTTTTCACTCCATTCGATCACTACTGGCCGCCCTTTTTGTTTCGGTGTTCTTGGGGGGATGTTTGGGCGGTGGCAATACGGCACCACCACCCAGTAGCATCACCGTTGTCCCAGGCGATGGCCAGGTGACGGTCAGCTTTGTGGGTGACGCGAATGTGCAGTACTGGATCATCTATGCCCCAGCCGCTTCCATTTCGACCGAAGGCACCAACCTCCCCGCAGGCTACAACTGGAAACTCAATGTCACCTCACCCTATGTGATCACCGGGCTGAGGAACGGAACCACCTACGCCTTTGCCATGAACGGCCGCACTGACAATGGGCCAGGCGGCTCAAGCTCTGCATCGATCACTGCAGTACCGCGCCCAGCGGGCGGTTATTGGACGGCGGGCGCCGCTGTGGGCGCAGGCGCCAATGACTTGAAGGGCTTGACCTACGGCACTGCGAGCGACGCCTCGGTGAACTATTTGGCTGTGGGTGCTGGAAGCGCCATGTTCAAGAGCCTGGACGGTACCACCTGGACAGCCATTGCGACAGGCCCAACCGCCAGCTTCAACGCAGCCCAAAATGGCCTGGGTTACTTCCTTGCTGCGGATACCACCGGGAAGATTTACCGCAGTGCCGACCTTGCAAGCTGGACCGCCAGCACCACCGGTGGCACCAGCATCAATGCATTGGCTGCAAGCAGCACACGGGCAGTGGCCGTGGGTGATGGCGGCAAGATCTACACCTCGACCGATGCCATCACTTGGACCGCGGCCGCCACGGTTCCAGCCGTTGGAAATCTATACGGCGTCTCCTACACGCCCACTGGGCTGTGGATTGCTGTGGGCGCCAATGGCACCATCCTGACCAGCACCAGCCTCGACGCCAGTGTTTGGACCGACCACAGTGTCGGTGGCAACCACTTGCGCGCCGTCGCCGCCCAGCAAAACGGCACCACGTTCTCGTATGTGGCCGTAGGCCTGGGCAACGCCGCCTGGCAAAGTGCGGATGGGGTTACCTGGACTGCGGTGTCGGGACTGGTTGGCGACTTCTACGCAATCACCTCGTCCTCGGTCCAATTCTTGGCGGTGGGCAGCGGTGGTGCGGCATTTTCCAGCACGACCGGCCTGACCTCCACCTGGGCTCAGACCACCACCACCGGTGGCGGCACTGGCAGCGCCAGTACCGTGGCGTCGGGAGGCAAAACGCTGTTTAGCGTGCTCAACCCAACCTTCAAATATGTTGCGGTGGGTGCCATGGGCACCAACATCACTTCGCAATAAGAAAAAGGGGCGCATTTGGCGCCCCTTTAAGTTTGGGCACTGCTGCCGCCAAGGGTTTCCTATCGGGCTTGCACCGCTCACGACAACCCCGCTGACCGCCATAGGTTTATCCGTAGACGCTCCCGCGCCAAAGCCGGTTGGCTGGTGATCGGGGCGTCGGTGCGCTAGCCCACAGACGGGGCGGGTTCGGTAGCCGACACTGCACGCAGTCGGACCCCCATTGGGCCCGTCCTTCCACTTGCCGTACCCACACGGCCCCTTAAGGAAACTCCATGAAAAAACCACTGTTTTCGCACAGCCGATTGTCTGTGCCTGCCCTTTTGATAACGCTGCTCATCGCCTTACCCGCCAGTGCAGCAGCTCCGTTGGCGCTTAGCGAAAAGATGGCTGTTGCCGAGGCATCGGTCCAGCAAGTCAACACCACCAGCAACGCCGAAAACGCGGCCATCGAAATACAAGTTGCCACCGCCAAACTTATGGCCGCCCGCAAGGCCTTAGCCGACAAACAGTATGTACTGGCCGAACAACTGGCCGAACAAGCCCAGGTCGATGCCAAAGTCGCCCAGATTCATGCTGAGGCCGAGCGTTCGCGCAAGGCTGCGCTGGAAACGCAAGACGCCGCCCGGGCGCTCAATGAAGAAATTAACCGCCCAGTTGCCCGTTGAACACACAAGGAAACACCATGACCACCCGACTATTAACCCTCGTTGCATTAACCGCCACCCTCGCCGCCTGCAGCACCGTGCCTGACCGCAATAGCGACCTCGACCGCGCACGTGGACGCCTGAACATGGCGCAGCGCGATGCACAAGTGGTAACACTAGCCCCCGAAGAACTAAACCAAGCGAAGGCCACGCTGGACCAAGCCCAAACAGCCTTTGACAAAGGCCAGCCCAAAGCCACGGTGGACCATTTGTCGTATATGACCGCGCAGCGCGTCATCATTGCGCAAGACACGGCCTCTAGCCGCGCGTCCCAGGCGGTGACAGCCAGTGCCGCTGCCGAACGCGACAAACTGCGTTTGGCCCAGCGCACGGCCGAGGCCGACCTGGCACGCCAGCAACTCGCCGCTTCTGAGCGCAGCAATGCACAAAAAACCACCGAGCTGGCACAGGCCAACGCCACAGCCAAACAAGACCAGGCCCGCATTGACTACAGCGACGCCCGCGCCCGTGCGCTAGAGATGGAGCTCAAAGATCTCAACGCCAAAAAGACCGAGCGTGGCTTTGTGATCACCTTGGGCGATGTGCTGTTTGACAGCGGCCAAGACCGCCTGCTGCCCGAAGGCGCTGGCTACATGGTTCGCTTGGCAGACGCCTTCAAGCGCAACACGGCACTGCAAGCCGTGATCGAAGGCTACACCGACAGCGTCGGTACGTCAGCGGCCAACGTAGAACTCTCAAACCGCAGGGCCAGGACCGTCATGGCGGCGCTGATGGGCCAAGGCGTGCTTGCCAACCAGCTGACCATGCGGGGCATGGGCGAGGCCCTGCCAGCCGCTAGCAACGACACAGCCGCAGGCCGCCAGATGAACCGCCGTGTGGAAATTGTGTTCACACCCAACAGCGGCGTCGTTATTGCCAAATAAGGCTGCGATACAAGGGGGGGGGATGAATCCCCGGTCTGCGCCAAAAGCGAGACCGGGTATTTTTTCGTCTCAATGGGGCTTTAGCCCTCATGCAGCTTACGCAAGCTGCTATTTTTTATATAGCAATTATTGCCATACTAGCAGCCCGCAACAGCGCGATTATTTTTCCGCTGGAACAATGACCACGGTGTCGCCACCGGTTTTTCCACGTTGACCCGTAGCACCGGTGTCGCCCGTGTTGCCGGTGCTACCTGTATTGCCAGTGGCCCCCGTGTCACCGGTTGCGCCGGTATAGCCCGTAGCGCCGGTTGAACCAGTCACCCCAGTCCCGCCCGACGGTCCAGCTGGACCCGCTGGGCCGGGCACGGTCACAACCGCTGCCGCAGGAACAACCACAGCACGCTCACACGCAACCAAGCCCATAGCAATGACCAGTGCTGGGAAAACAATTGAATATTTCATAAAAATCCTTAAGGTAAATGCTGAAAAAATGCCGCCCAACACAACACTCGTTTGTGCAGGCTTGCAAGCCATACGGTAGCCCGCTGCGCTTTATTTTTCCGTTCGCTGGGACACATAAGCCGTGCAAACACAAATAGCACCCTTATGTCGGCTAGCGCACCGAACAAAGCGCCAAATTTTCATAAAGTCATGTATCGAAACAACAATTCCGTTGTTCGGTACACAGACTGAACCCCAATCAAACGGGGGGATCAATCAACAACTTCACTACAAGGAATTACCCATGAACAAAGACCAAATCAAAGGCGCCGCCAAAGACCTCTCCGGAAAAGTGCAAGAAGAAACCGGCAAGCTGATCGACAGCAAATCGCAGCAAGCCAAAGGTTTGGTGCGCCAAGCCGAAGGCAAGGTTCAGGAGAAAGTCGGCGACGTTAAAGAAGCCGTTAAGAACCTCAAAAAGTAAATAGCGATTGCGCTGAATCTTCCCTAAAAAGGCCGCTCTACAGCGGCCTTTTTAATTGGCTTATGTGCGCTAGCACACCGAGTATTTCGGCCACCTGGGTCACCATAGGGAACACACTCTAAAGGAACAAACCATGCTTTACACCATCGCTGTCGTATTACTCATCTTGTGGCTACTGGGACTGGTCTCTGCCTACACCTTGGGCGGTTTCATCCACGTCTTGCTGGTCATTGCCATCGTGATGATCTTGCTACGCGTCATTAGCGGGCGTAACCCCCTTTAGTGCCACCAAAGCCCACTATGAAACCGCACCTTAAAAAGACCTTGGCCCTTGCCTTAATCGGCTTGTCCACAGTGGCCAGCGCACAAATCAATTTTTATGAAAACGAGTCCTTTTTGGGCAGCACGTTTTCAACCGACAAATCGGTTGAAAATTTCGCCCGGCATGGCTTCAACGACCGCGCATCCTCCGTGATCGTGGACCGGGGCCGGTGGGAAGTGTGTGAAGACGCGCGCCAATCAGGCCATTGCGTCGTCTTGCGCCCTGGCAATTACGACACCCTGCAATCCATGGGCATGAATAACCGCATTTCATCCGTCCGCCCAGCCGATGCCAACACCGACAACGATATTCCCGCCCCCTCCAACGTAAGCGCCTACGAATACCGCAGGCGTCCCGACGAGCGCCTTCAACGCGTGCCCGTGACATCGGTGCGGGCTGTGGTAGGCGCGCCTACCGAGCGTTGCTGGGTCGAGCGGCAACAGGTACCGGGCGCCACAACCCAAGGCGGCCCCAATATCGGAGGTGCTGTTGCCGGCGCCCTGATTGGCGGCATTTTGGGCCACCAGGTGGGCGGCGGTGTGGGCAAAGACATTGCCACCGTCGGCGGCGCAGCAGCGGGCGGCTACATTGGCTCTAAAGTGGGTCGAAACACAACCGCCCCTTCGACTGAGCAGGACGTAAAACGCTGTGAAACCACGCCCAGCACCACACCGACCTATTGGGATGTGACCTACAAATACCGTGGTCGCGACCACCGGGTTCAAATGAGCAAAGAGCCGGGGCGCACGATTTCGGTCAATCGCAAGGGCGAACCGCGCGACTGATACCCGCAGCCCCTTGCGGGCTTGCCATGTAAAAAAGGGGGCGTTCCATTCGGAACGCCCCCTTTTTTGTCTTATCCGCCAGACGCCGGGTTTACGCCCGGACGTGGCACGCCGCTATTACAGTTGCGATTTGAAGTATTTGAACGAATGGACAAATGCATCTTTGATGTTGTCCATCTCAGCAACCATGCTGTCCCATTTGTCTTCGCCGGCGGCCATGATCTCTTCGTACTTGGCCACTGCCAATTTTGACTGGTGGCGCAGCTTGGCCATTTCGGCGTTGTAAGCTTCACGGGCGTCGGCTTTGGCGTCTGCAGCCTTGGACGACAAGTCGTCCATTTGCTTGTTCAGATCGTCAAGCTGGGCCTTCATTTTGGCGGTGTATTCTGCGCGTTTTGTCATGGTATATATCCCTTGGTGTTGATGTAATGGTTTCAAATGCGGCTCGGTCGTTGCGCGTGTTTTACACGCATCGCCGAGTGCAGTGGGTAGATTAACGATTTGCCAGACGGGCGTCTGTGTGCTCGCGCACATAAGGCGCCCGGCCCAGTGTAAAAGCCAATTATTTCAGGCGCATGTCGTTCTTAACGGACTTCACACCGCTAACACCCTTGGTGACTTCAACGGCGCGATTCACATCGGCCTGGCTGTTCACAAAACCGGTCAACTGGACAGTGCCCTTGAAGGTTTCCACGTTGATTTCGGCCGACTTCAATGTTGGCTCATTGAGGATCGCAGCCTTGGTTTTGGTGGTGATGACAGAGTCGTCCACGTATTGACCAGTTGACTCGTGGGCAGGGCCTGCAGCACAACCGACCAGCGTGACCAGTGCGATGGCGGCCATAGCGGCAGAAATAGTTTTAAATTGTTTCATCATGAGGTTCTCCAGTTTGATAAGAAATCGGGGGGACTGCCCTCCATGAGCAGTTGCCCAGTGGTCACCCTCCTAGGAGAGCGGCCACTTCACCCGGCGGCCTAAGACCACCTGCAGCGATGGGAGAAGAATACGGTTGCTTGGGCGCTGCGTCTGTGCGCTAGCGCACCTAACTGGCACGCAATCGCCAAAAGTGTCACACCGGCACTTGGCTTTGGCGGTGTCGCACGTCCGACAACAAGCGGGTGAATTCCTTATTCACCACGCCATAACACTCGCACGCGCGGGACTCCAGCCCTGTGCGGTCTAGCACCGAGATATGCCCACGCCGGTAGCGAATGTAGCCCGCCAGCTGCAGCTTGCCGGCCGCCTCGGTCACGCCCTCACGGCGCACCCCCAGCATGCCGGCTACCAGCTCTTGCGTCATCAGCGCTTGGGTATAACGCAGCAGCAGACTTTGCAGTACGCCACTCTGCTCGAACTCCTGCTTCAGCACACTGCGCTCCAAACGGTAGGCATGGCCTGCTGTCTGTACCACTGCGGCACTGGGGGTGCTGTTGCCACCCATGAACAATGACACGCCCACCACCCCCTCCAAGCCAACGCCTGCGATCTCCGACGAAGCGCCCGTCTCGGTGACGTAGTGCAAGGAAACAATGGCGGTGGTGGGGAAATAAGCGTGATTCTGTTTGGCACTGGATTCGTAAAGGATCTCACCCAGAGGCATAGGTACCAATTGCAAGTGTGGCGCCAAGCGCTCAAACTCGGTTGCAGGCAAAGCGGCCAGCAAATGGTTTTGGTTCGGACTGTGAAGGAGGGTCATAGCGGTTTGTGCGGTGCGCTATTCGTTGGCGTCCAGCTCAACACCAATGCCCCGGTAACCCATGAAACGGCTGGCCTGGTTGAACATGGGCTCGCCGCTCACCTTGAACCGCTGCTTGGAGCCGTCGGCATTGGTCCGGTTGAAAATAAAATCCAAAAACGGTTGGCGGGCAAAAATCTTGGACTTCAAGGTCTCGCGTTCTGCCTCATTCCAGCTTGCCACCAGCGCATCCTCAGGCGCCTCGGAACTGGCGCCCACCTGAATGCCGAGCATCTCTAAAACGGGGCCCGACACCTTGGTAAAACTCCCCGTATCGTCTTGCTCCCAATACCAGTCGGAGGCCAGCTCGGTCAGGCTGCGGTAGCGGGCTTCGCTCTCGCGCAACTCCGCAGTGCGCTCCAGCACTTTTTGCTCCAAAATCTTGTTGTAGTCGTCCAACTTCTTGTAGAGCAGGCGCACTTCCAGCATGTTGTGGATGCGTGTTTTGGCCTCGACCAGGTCGAAGGGTTTGCTGATGAAGTCTTTGGCACCCGCCTGCAGGGCGCGCAGCTTGTGGGCTGGCTGGGCCGTAATCACCAGTACTGGAACATAGCCCACCGCATTGTCCGCATTGAGCCCTTGCATGACCTCAAAGCCATCCATCACCGGCATCTGCAGGTCCAGCAAAATCAGGTCATAGTTATGTTCGCGGTGCAGCGCGCAGACTTCGGCTGGATTGGTGGTGGAGGCTATGCAGGTGTAACCCACATCCTGCAACATGGTTTCGAGCAAGTCCACATTGGCCTGCTGGTCGTCAACAATCAATATCCGGGCGTTCAAAATGTCGGATGGGTCTAGCTTCATGGTGTTTCCTCTTTTTGGGCGGCTGCGGCGTTGGTTTGCGAAAACACCAACGCGGTGTTCAGCGCAGTCATAAACTGGCTTACCTGAATGGGTTTGGTGACATAACTAAAGAAACCGGAGTTAATGCCTTTTTCGATATCGCCTGGAATCGCATTGGCACTGACCGCGATCACCGGGATATGGGCTGTTTTGGGGTCAGCGCGCAAAATGCGCAGCGCTTCCAGGCCACTGATGCCAGGCAGGTTGATGTCCATCAAAATGACCTTTGGTTGATAGGCCCGCGCAAAGCCGATGCCGATGGTACCGTCGGTCGCACTGATCAAGCGCAAATCGGTGCGCCGCATGATGATTTGTTCAACCAGTTCCAAGTTGGCCGGATTGTCTTCAACGTAGAGCAGTGTGTGCATGTTCGCGTCGTCCGGAGTTGGCAAAGGCACTATCGCGGCCTGCTCCACCTGCGACACATCCAGAATTGGTGGCGTCGTCAGGTGCAGCTCAAACCAAAACACACTGCCCTCCCCCACAACGCTGTCGGCTCCGACGGTGCCCCCCATCAACTCAACCAACTGCTTGGTCACCACCAGACCGATGCCGGTGCCTTCTTCCGTGCGGGTCTCTTGGCCGAGCCGGTTAAATGGCTGGAACAACTGGGCCAACTGTTCAGGGCTGAGTCCGGCGCCCGTGTCCCGCACACTGATGCGAACAATCCCGGGCGATTTTTGAACATATTCCACCGCCACCGAACCACCCACCTTGTTGTACTTGATGGCGTTAAACAAAATATTGATCAATATTTGTTTAACCCGTGTTCTATCGGCCAAGACGAAATAGGGCTCCTTGGTACGCGTAAAAGTCATACAAATGTCACGCTGTTGCGCCTGCGGCTCGATCATGGTTTGGCATTCCAGCATCACTTCGAGCAAGGCCACTGGCTCGGTCGACAGCGTCATACGCCCAGATTCGATCAACGCCAAGTCCAGAACTTCATTGATCAATTCCAGCAAGTACCAGCCAGCCTTCAGAATCTGATGGATGCTGCGTTTCTGCGATGCAGTGGGTACCGGTGTCCCCGATTCGAGCAGCTGCGTGAAGCCCAAAATGGCGTTCAGCGGTGTGCGCAATTCATGGCTCATGCTGGAGAGAAAATCGGACTTGGCGCGGTTGGCCTTCTCTGCCGCTGCGGTGGCAGCTTCCAGCTCCAAGTTGTTGACCTCTAGCGCCAATTCGAATTGTTTGCGCTCGGTGATGTCACGGGCGGACGCAAACACCCCCTGCAACTTGCGGTCCCGGTCATGGAAGGTGGTTGCGTTGTACGACACCACCGTCTGCGTACCGCCCCTCGCGTGGGCGGTCAGCTCGTAGTTGGTTACTTTGCCTTCACGCAGCACGCGGGTGATACCTGCCTCGGCGCGCAATGGGTCGGTGAAGAATTTCTTAAACGGGGCGCCAATCAGCTCGTCGCGGGTGCAACCGGTCAACACCTCCATCTGGTGGTTCACGTCGCTAATGATGCCGCGCGGGTCGGTCGTCATCAAGGCGTCAATGTTAGATTCAATCAGGGAACGGGTGTAGAACTGCTGGTCACGCAAGCGTTGGTCCAGCAGTGCTTGCTCCGCCTCTACCTGTTTGCGGGCGGTGTTGTCGGTGCCAATCAACAAATAACCAATGACTTTTTCTTGCCCATCACGCAGTGCAGTG
>JBBRNS010000072.1:0-16320 GCA_038230175.1 Burkholderiales bacterium | reverse complement strand
CACCGGTGAACGCGACAAGTTCCGCACCCGCTTAGAGCGGGCGTCCAACGGCGACACCGAGATTTACATCAGCCATCGGGGCATGATTGAGGTGGTTACGTCTGGCTTGACCTCGGGTAGCACCGTGTGGCAGCCACGCCCCTCGGACCCGGAACTCGAAGCCGAGTTTTTACGCCGCCTGATGGTTAAGTTGGGCAGCTCGCCCGAGCAGGCCAAGGCCATGGTCGCGGCCACAGCATCGGTCAAAAACATTGCCACCGTCGCCACTGACAACGGGCAATCTGTACTGCGCATTGAAGAAGGCTTCGATCGGGCGTGGCGCCGAGTCGGACTGGCTTTGGACCGCACCGGTTTTACCGTTGAGGACCGTGACCGTAAGCAGGGCGTGTATTTTGTGCGCTACGTAACTTTGAATTCGGACAACACCAAACCAGGTTTTTTTGGAAAATTGTTCAGCAGCTCGGATAAAAATGCGGAAGCGTCGAAGTTCCAAATTGCGGTTCGCACCACCGGAACCACGTCCACCGTGTCGGTACTCAACAGCGCCGGTGCGCCTGAGAAGTCCGGCTCGGCCACACGGATCGTTAAAGTCATCGCCGACGACATCAATTAGCTTGAGCGCGGCGGGTGGGCACTACTGCCCTACCCGCTGCGGCTATTGTGTCCAGACGGAAAAAAACCACCTTTCGGTGGTTTTTTCATTAGCCGGGGCTAATTATTTCTTTGCAGCTTCAGCAGCGGCGTCAGCAGTGGCTTTAGCAGCATCAGTAGTAGCGTTAGCAGCGCCCTTCATGGCGTCAGCGGCGACAACAGCAGCAGAAGCGGCTTCAGCAGTAGCGGAAGCAGCAGCTTCCATAGCAGGAGCGACGGCAGCAGCAGCAGGAGCCTCAACAGGAGCTGGAACTTCTTTTTTACCGCAAGCAGCCAGTGCAGCAGCAGCAATAACAGCTGCCAAAACGAGAGATTTGTTCATTTTTAGATACTAGATTGAGTTAACGAAAGATTTCCGGAAGTTGTCAGGCCAGCAAGCCGTCCTAACTGGGGCAAAAAGCATTCGAGCTCTTCTTGACCAGCCCATGAGTATACAGAAATATCCATAATTGACTAGGGAAAACCCTCTAGCATCGACTATAAACCCAGGGTTGTTGCAGGAAAGCCTAAAGAGCTCTGGCGCAAACACTCGTCCAACTCCTGCTTCAACAAAACCCGCCGCTGCGCCTCAGAGCCCGCTACACCCTTGCTGTGCACCATGTCCATGCGCCGCATCGCCCACTTGGGGCTCCAAAGGGCGCTGGGTAAGCCATCGGCGTCGCGCCCCTTACTCACCCGGCACTCAACAATGTGGTCCCAGGTTTTGCGCCACGCCACGAATCGGGGCTGGTAGCGCTGCACGCTGTCGAAGCCATTGGCCAGCAGCACCAGTCGGCGCCCCGTGTGCGACCAGGCGGTCAGTGCGTCGACCACCAGCTTTTCGCGCAGCGGCCAGTCCTCAAAATTGGGGTCGCTCCAGACCATCTCGGTCCAGCCGTCACGGCCTGCACAGGCGATGGCGTCGCGCACCAGTTGGGCAAATTCCTTGGGGCCGGCAAAGGTGCCATCCAACAAGGTGCCCGTGTTTTCATTCGTCGGCATGAAGCCACCCCGCTTCAACCCAATCTGCCACCAATTCTTGCGCGCCCGCGCTGAGGCGCTTGGCGTCACTACCCGACAGGCAACGCGTATCGGCCAGCAGCCGCATGGCTTGCGCGTCGCGACCCGACGCTTTGAAACCTTCTCCGTTGATGTACACATGGTGTTCGTCGTACATCATCCGGGTGCGCCGGTCGAGCCGTAAGGGCGCACCGTGGGGTGCGGGATCGCCCCCCCCGTCAAAGCTGACATGGGGCTTGGGTTCGCTCAAATATTCGCCCAGGGCCCGCGCAATGAGCACGGGGTCTTTTAAGGCATCGGCCAGCGCATTGCGGGCAAAGTCCACCATGGCCACTGGTATTGCGCCACTGGCGGGTGTGGCGTCTTGCTTCGGGTCGCGGTAGAGGTCGGCGCCAACCATGTCCATGGCTTCATCGGCCAGGCGCTGGAGCAACTCGCCAGCCAACTCGCCCCGGCTGGGCGCCCGAAAGCCAATCGAATAGGTCATGCACTCGCCCACCGCCACCCCATCGTGGGCATATTTGGGGGGCAGGTAGAGCATGTCACCGGCATTCAGCACAAACTCTTCTTCATGTTCAAACTGCGCCAAAATTTTGAGCGGCATGTCGGGCTGCAAGCTCAGGTCTTTTTGGCGCCCAATGCGCCAACGGCGCTGCCCCTGGGCCTGGAGCAAAAACACGTCGTAGCTGTCAAAGTGGGGCCCCACGCCGCCGCCGTCCGTCGCATAACTGATCATCACGTCATCCAAGCGGGCGTCCGGCACAAAGCGAAACTGGTTCATCAAGGCATGAATGCGCTCGTCCAGCAAATCCACTCCTTGCACCAGCAGCGTCCAACCGGGCTTGTTGAAGGCGGGCAAGGCCCTGCGGGTAAATGGGCCGTGACGCAGCGTCCAAGCGGGGCCTTTGCCACCGGTGTTTTGCACTATTAGGCGCGACTGCACCTCTTCTTGGGCGGCCAGCTCTAGCAAATCGGCCCGCGCGACCGGGGCATCAAAGCTGGGAATGGCCTGCCGAATAACCAATGGCTTCTTTTGCCAATGGCGCTGCATAAAGGTCTTGGCGGAAAGCCCGCCCAAGAGTGCGAGGGGTTCATCTGTGTTCATATGGGACAATTCTCCTATGGAAATCACACCAAATTGCGTCGTTGCCCTCACTTGGACGCTGAAAGACACCTTGGGCGAAGAACTGGACGTGTTAGACGATCCAGTGGAATTTTTAGTCGGTGGCCGCGACCTTCTGCCCCCGATTGAAGCGGCACTGCAAGGTTACAGCACTGGCGCCACCGTGCACCTGCAAATTGAACCCGAACAAGCCTTTGGCGACTTCAATGACCAGCTGCTGTTTCTGGAGCCGCGCCACCTTTTTCCGGCCGAGCTAGAAGAGGGGCTGACGATTGAAGGCTCCGCCCTGCCCCCCGGCTGCAGCCCGCTGGCCCCCAAGGACATCCTGTACACCATCACCGACATCTACCCGGACCATGTGGTGTTAGACGGCAACCACCCGTTGGCAGGCATTGCGATTCGGATCAGCATTGCGGTGCGTTCGGTGCGGGAGGCCACCGACGAAGAACTGACCCAGGGAAGCTGCGGAACCGGGTTTTTCAAGCTACATGTCTCGGACGATTCGGTGCCGACCGAGCCCACCCTGCACTGATGTTTTTTGGGTCAAATTGGCCTCTAGCCCTCTAGAAACTTGCGCAAGCAGCTATTGATTCAATAGCAAACCCGCTGCCAATCAGTGCTTTCCGGTGGAGCCATAACCGCCCTCACCGCGCTCTGAGGGCGCGGCAAACTCGCTCACCACCGTGAACTGGGCCTGTACCACCGGCACGATCACCAGCTGGGCAATGCGCTCCATCGGTGCGATAGTAAAAGCCACATCGCTGCGGTTCCAGGCGCTGACCATCAGTTGGCCCTGGTAGTCGCTGTCAATCAAACCCACCAAATTGCCCAGCACAATGCCGTGTTTGTGGCCCAGCCCCGAGCGCGGCAAGATCATGGCCGCAAAACCGGGGTCTTTCAGGTAAATGGCCAACCCGGTGGGCACCAATTGCCAGGCATTGGGCTCTAAGGTTAAGGGCGCATCCAAGCAGGCCCGCAGGTCTAGCCCGGCGCTACCGGGGGTGGCATAACTGGGCAGCTGGTCGGCCATGCGGCTGTCGATGATTTTGACGTCGATGTTCATAATGGTTTTGGGCGCCGCCTCGTGGGCGGCAGGTTTCAAAAAAGACAAAGGTTGGCCGCGCTAAGAACGCGGGCCCGCACCCGGCAAACGCTGGGCAATCTCGGCCACCAACTGGCGCGCCAGTGCCAGCTTGGAGTTGCGGGGTATCTCGCGCGCACCGGCTGCGTCCACCAGCAGCAGCGCGTTGTCGTCCATACCGAAGGTGGCCGGGCCAATATTGCCCACCAGCAAGGGCACGCCCTTGCGCTGGCGCTTGGCGGTGGCGTGGGCCAACAGGTCGTGGCTTTCGGCGGCAAAGCCCACGCAAAACAGCGCCCCGCTCTGCCCCCGTGGGGACTGGGCCAGGGTGGCCAAGATATCGGCGTTCTCGGCAAACTGCAACTGCGGCGTCTGGCCCGAGCCGTCTTTTTTGATCTTTTGGTCAGACGCATTCAGTGGTCGCCAGTCAGCCACGGCTGCCGTTGCTACAAAAACAGTAGCTGCTTGCGCATATTCTACGCAGGCTGCAAGCATATTTGATGCTGATTGCACGTCGATACGCCGCACCCCGCGTGGTGTCGCCAGCGACACCGGGCCCGCCACCAGGGTGACCTGGGCACCCGCCTCTTGGGCGGCGCGGGCAATGGCAAACCCCATCTTGCCGCTTGAGCGGTTGGTAATGCCCCGCACCGGGTCTATGGCCTCAAACGTGGGGCCTGCGCTCACCAGCACCTGCTGGCCTGCCAGCACCTTGGGCTGAAAAAACGCAATGACGTCGGCCAGCAATTCGAGTGGCTCTAGCATGCGACCGTCGCCCGTCTCGCCGCAAGCTTGGTCACCGGTGCCCACATCCAGCACGGTGCAGCCGTCGGCTTTAAGCTGGGCAATATTGCGCTGGGTGGCAGGGTGGGCCCACATTTCGCGGTTCATGGCGGGCGCAATGATCAAGTGAACGGTTTCAATCGGCCGGGCAAGGCACATCAGGCTGAGCAAGTCATCGGCCCGGCCGTGCAGCAACTTGGCCATAAAGTCGGCGCTACAGGGGGCGATCAAAATCGCGTCCGCCTCGCGGCTGAGGTTGATGTGCGCCATGTTGTTAGGCTCACGCGCGTCCCACTGCGAGGTGTACACCGCCCGGTTGGACAACGCCTGCAGGGTCACCGGGGTAATGAACTGGGCCGCCGCCTCGGTCATGACCACCTGCACGGTGGCACCCTCTTTCACCAAGGCGCGGCATAACTCGGCCGCCTTGTAGCAAGCAATGCCCCCGGTGAGGCCCAGAACAATGTGTTTTCCAGCTAAATTAGTCATGCGCAGCAATGTAGCAGGTGCTGTGGACTAGTTGTCGTCGCGTCCACCGCCGCAGCATTGTGGGGTGTGCGTTTTGCGTAAGTCAAGGAGAAGGCCAAAGGCCGCGGGACATGGAGCAAAACGCATACCCCGCAATGGCCCATCCCACCCAAGCACAGTCAGAGGGACGGGAAATTCGCAAACGTATAATCTCGCTTTACCAGCTCCCTGAGCATGCTTGCTCTCCCCGACATGACCAAATTTGTCTTCGTCACCGGCGGTGTGGTGTCATCCCTTGGCAAAGGAATCGCTTCAGCCTCATTGGCTGCGATTCTGGAATCGCGGGGCCTGACGGTCACCCTCATCAAACTCGACCAGTACCTCAATGTTGACCCGGGCACCATGTCGCCCCTGCAGCACGGCGAGGTGTTCGTCACCGACGACGGCGCCGAGACCGACCTGGACCTGGGTCACTATGAGCGATTCATCGAGGCCCGCATGCGCAAGGCCAACAACTTCACGACCGGCCAGATTTACAAAAGCGTGCTCGACAAAGAGCGCCGCGGCGACTATTTGGGCAAGACGGTTCAGGTTATTCCCCACGTCACCAACGAAATCCAAGAGTTCGTTCGCCGTGGCGCGCGCGTGGGCGAACCCGATGCGGTGGATGTGGCCATCGTTGAAATTGGCGGCACCGTGGGCGACATTGAATCGCTGCCTTTCCTAGAAGCCGTGCGCCAGATGAGCCTCAAGCTGGGCCCCAACAACAGTGCGTTTGTGCACTTGAGCTACGTGCCCTGGATCGCCGCAGCGGGCGAACTCAAGACCAAGCCGACCCAGCACACGGCCAAGCAGTTGCGCGAAATTGGTATTCAGGCCGACGCACTCTTGTGCCGCGCGGATCGCCCGATTCCGGATGAAGAGCGCGCCAAGATTTCCTTGTTTTCCAACGTGCCCGAGTGGGGCGTGATCAGTATGTGGGATGTGGACACCATCTACAAAGTACCCCGCATGCTGCACGAACAGGGGCTTGACGGCCTAATCTGCGACAAGCTGCGTCTGAACACGCCCCCGGCCAACCTCAAGCGCTGGGACGACTTGGTTTACGAGACCGAACACCCCCGCTCCGAGGTGACCATTGCCATGGTGGGCAAGTATGTGGACCTGAGCGACAGCTACAAATCCCTGAACGAGGCGCTGCGCCACGCCGGCATGAAGAACCATGCCAAAGTCAAGATTGAGTACATCGACTCCGAGACCATCACCGCCGAAACCGCCTCGCGCTTGGGTCAGTTTGACGCCGTGCTGGTGCCCGGTGGTTTTGGCAAACGCGGCATTGAGGGCAAAATTTGTGCGGCGCAGTTTGCGCGCGAACACAAAGTGCCTTACTTAGGTATTTGCCTCGGCATGCAGGTGGCCACCATTGAATTTGCTCGCAACATGGCGGGACTCAAAGACGCCAACAGCACCGAGTTTGAGCCCGACTGCACCTACCCAGTGATTGCCCTCATCACCGAGTGGAAAGATGCCGATGGCACCATCAAAACCCGCAACAAAAACTCAGACTTGGGGGGCACCATGCGCCTAGGCGCACAGACATCGGACGTAGCACCTGGCACCTTGGCCCACGCCATCTATGGCGATGTAGTGACCGAGCGCCACCGCCACCGCTACGAAGCCAATGTCAACTACCTCGACGCCCTTCGCAAAGCGGGATTGCAGATCTCTGCCTTGACCCAGCGCGAGCAATTGACCGAGATCGTGGAGCTTCCCCAATCCATTCACCCCTGGTATGTGGGTGTGCAGTTCCACCCGGAATTCAAATCCACGCCATGGAACGGGCACCCTCTGTTCAATGCATTCGTCAAGGCCGCGCTGGACCACCAAGCCGCGGGCAAACCAACTCTGAAAGTGGCGGCCTAGTATGAAACTCTGCGGATTCGATGTCGGTTTAGAACACCGGTTTTTCCTGATTGCTGGCCCCTGTGTCATCGAGTCCGAACAGTTACAAATGGACACGGCTGGCACCTTGAAAGAGATCACCCAGGCACTGGGCATTCCCTTCATTTTCAAGAGCAGTTTCGACAAGGCCAACCGCTCCAGCGGCAGCACCTTTCGCGGCCCCGGCATCGACAAAGGGCTGGAGATTTTGGCCAAGGTCAAACGCGAGCTGGGTCTGCCGGTATTGACCGACGTACACGACGAGGCCCAAATTGCGCAGGTCGCCTCGGTGGTTGACGTGTTGCAAACCCCTGCCTTCTTGTGCCGCCAAACCGACTTTATTCGCGCGGTGGCGCAAAGCGGCAAGCCGGTCAACATCAAAAAAGGCCAGTTTTTGGCCCCCCATGACATGAAAAACGTCATCGACAAAGCCCGCGCCGCTGCACGCGAAATGGGCTTACTTGAGGACAACTTCATGGCCTGCGAGCGCGGCGCCAGCTTTGGTTACAACAACCTGGTGAGCGACATGCGCTCTTTGGCCATCATGCGCGAAACAGCCGCACCGGTCGTTTTTGATGCGACCCACTCAGTACAGTTGCCCGGTGGCCAAGGCACCAGCAGCGGCGGCCAGCGCGAGATGGTGCCAGTGCTGGCCCGCGCGGCGGTGGCTGTGGGTGTGGCCGGTGTATTTATGGAAACCCACCCTGACCCGTCCAAGGCCATGAGCGACGGCCCCAACGCAGTGCCGCTCAAACACATGAAGGCACTGCTGGAGACGCTGGTTGACCTGGATCGCATCACCAAGAAAAATGGTTTCTTAGAATCCCACTTCAGCGCCTGAGGTTTGGGCCACCCCACTTTTGATTTTTTATTCACAAGGAAGTAACGCATGAGTGCAATTGTTGACATCGTCGGCCGTGAAATTCTAGATTCCCGCGGGAACCCGACTGTGGAATGTGACGTGTTGCTGGAATCCGGCACCATGGGCCGTGCAGCTGTGCCCAGCGGCGCATCCACCGGTTCGCGCGAAGCCATTGAGCTGCGCGATGGTGACAAGTCCCGCTACTTAGGCAAAGGCGTGCTCAAAGCGGTTGAGCACATCAATACCGAAATTGCCGAAGCCGTGCTGGGCTTGGATGCCTGCGAGCAGGCTTTCTTGGACAAAACCCTGATCGACCTAGACGGAACCGAGAACAAGAGCCGCCTGGGCGCCAACGCCATGCTGGCAGTGTCTATGGCCGTTGCACGCGCGGCGGCAGAAGAGTCAGGCTTGCCGCTGTACCGCTACTTTGGCGGCATGGGCCGCATGGCCATGCCAGTGCCGATGATGAACGTCATCAACGGCGGCGAGCACGCCAACAACAACCTGGATATCCAGGAATTCATGATCATCCCTGTGGGCGCGCCCAGCTTTCGTGAAGCCCTGCGCTACGGCGCCGAGGTGTTCCATGCGCTCAAGAAAATTTTGAACGACAAGGGCATCAGCACCGCCGTGGGCGACGAAGGCGGCTTTGCCCCCAACGTGGCCAACCACGAAGCGGCCATCCAGATGATTCTGGAAGCCATCGACAAGGCGGGATTTGTGGCCGGTGAGCAAATTGCGTTGGGCCTGGACTGCGCCGCCAGCGAGTTCTACAAAGACGGCAAGTACCACCTGGAGGGCGAAGGCCTGACACTGGACGCCCAAGAATGGACCAACATCTTGGCCACCTGGGTCGACAAATACCCCATCATCAGCATCGAAGACGGCATGAGTGAGGGCGACTGGGACGGCTGGAAAATCCTCACCGACCGTTTGGGCAAAAAGGTGCAAATTGTGGGTGACGACCTGTTTGTGACTAACACCAAGATATTGAAAGAAGGCATTGACAAGGGAATAGCCAACTCAATCCTGATCAAGATCAACCAGATCGGCACCCTGACCGAGACCTTTGAAGCCATCGAGATGGCCAAACGTGCCGGTTACACCGCCGTCATCAGCCACCGCTCGGGCGAGACGGAAGACAGCACCATTGCCGACATCGCCGTAGGCACCAACGCGCTGCAAATCAAGACCGGCAGCTTGAGCCGCTCGGACCGCATCGCCAAATACAACCAGTTGCTGCGTATTGAAGAAGACTTAGGCGACGTGGCCAGCTACCCCGGACGTGCCGCTTTTTACAACCTGAAGTAATCGCCCATGGGCAAAAACATCGTCCCTGCCGCCCTGGTTGCCATGCTCGTCATACTGCATGGCCAGCTGTGGTTTGGCAGGGGCAGTGTGCCCAACGTGTCCAAGTTGGTGGCGCAACTCGACCAGCAGCAGCGCCTCAACATGCAGGCCAAGCAGTTCAATGACCGGCTTACGGCCGAAATCCATGACCTGCAAGAGGGACTGGAAATCGTCGAAGAAAAAGCCCGTTCTGAGTTGGGCATGGTCAAGGCGAACGAAATCTACGTTCAGATCGCGAAATGGCGGTCACCCACAACGTGGTGATGCGTATCGCAGTGCTTGGTGCCGAATGCACCGGCAAAACCCAGTTGACCCAAGCCTTGGTGCAAACCTGGGTGCAACGCGGCCAGGCAGCTTTGGCGGTGCCAGAGGTGTTGCGCAGCTGGTGCACGCAGGCCGGTCGTACACCACAGGCCCACGAACAGGCGCAAATAGCCCACGACCAAGCGGCAGCACAAGAGAAAGCCCTTGCGTCCCTCCCCCCCTCTGAAGGTGGCCAAAAAGCGCTGCTCGTCAGTGACACCAGTGCCCTCATGACGGCGGTCTACAGCGACGTATTGTTTGGCGATGCGTCGCTTTACCCTCGGGCACTGGCGCAGCAGCTCCAGTTTGACTGCACCTTGCTCATGGGCCTAGACCTGCCCTGGGTAGCGGACGGCATTCAACGCGACGGCCCAGGCATGCAGGCCCAAATCGACGCACGCCTGCGCGAGGTGTTAGACCACCATGGGATCACGTACACCATGGTGTACGGCACAGGGCCGCGACGCCTAGCGTGCGCGCTGCAAGCCATTGGCCACCACCGGGATGCCACCAATACACCCATCGTCCAAACACCGTCCAACTGGCAATGGAGTTGTGAAAAATGCTCGGATGCGGGCTGTGAACACCAGCTCTTTAGCGCCCTGCTGCACGCCGACTCAGTGCGGCGCTGAACTGCCTGGCGCCTGCTGCACGGCGGCGGTAAACAGCTGGGCCGCATCCACCGGGTCAAACCGGTACTGCACGCCGCAAAACTCGCAGGCTACCTCAATGTCCGCCCGTTCGGTCAATATAGACTCGGCTTCTTCACGTCCCAAGCCCACAATCATCCTGCCCACCCGCTCGCGGCTGCAGCTGCAGGCAAAGCGCGGGGCGCTGTCACCAATAAACGGCTCAAACCGGGTGATTTGCTCCTCCCAAAACAGGCGGTGCAATATAGTTTCCACGTCCAAGGTCAACAGCTCCTCGCGCTTGAGGCTGCTGGCCAGAATGGCAATACGGTTGTAGTGTTCGTTTAGGCCAATGGCGTCTTCGTTTTCTTGGCTGACCATGCTGCCGGCCAAGTTGCCCGAGCCCTCCATCGGCAGGCGCTGGATCAACAACCCGGCTGCCACCTCGCCATTGGCAGCCAGCACCAGCGTGGTGTCGAGCTGTTCACTTTGCAGCATGTAGTGCTCTAACACCGCGCTGATCTTCTCAATCTTGTGGCCATGGTCGTCAAACAAAGGCACCACGCCTTGGTAGGGCTGCTGACCTGGGAACTTGGTGGTCGGGTCTAGGGTGATGGCACAGCGCCCTTCGTTGTGCACATTGACCATCTGGCTCAGGCTCAGTGGCGCATCGGCCGCGCCCACCACGGTGGCCGTTGCGCGCAGCGAGAGGTCGGGTTGCACCTCTACCACCGCCAGTTTGACTGGCCCATCACCAAAAACCTGCAGCACCAGCGCGCCGTCAAACTTGATGTTGGACTGCATAAGCGCCGCAGCGGCCACCATTTCGCCCAGAATATCGCGCACCGGTGCGGTGTAGGCACCAGTGGTGCTATTGGAGGCGCGGCGGCGCAATACCTCTTGCCAGGCATCGGTGATCCGTACCACCATGCCGCGCACCGGCAGGCCGTCAAAGATAAATTTATGGAGTTCAGACACGCACGATTCCTATTAAGCTAATTTCTTCAAACCCGAATTGAAGCGGCGGGCATTTTCAACGTAATGCAGCGCACTCATTTTGAGGCCCTGCTGCTGCTCTGCGGACAGTTCGCGTACCGCTTTGGCGGGGCTGCCGATGATCATGGAGCCATCGGGAAACTCTTTGCCTTCGGTCACCAAAGCACCCGCCCCCACCAAACAACCTTTGCCAATTTTTGCGCCATTGAGCACCACCGCACCAATACCAATGAGCGAGCCGTCACCCACGGTGCAGCCATGCAGCATGGCCTTGTGGCCCACGGTCACGTAGTCGCCAATAGTCAATGGCTTGCCATGGTCAGCGTGCAGCACACTGGCGTCTTGGATATTGGTGCCGCGCCCGATGCGGATGGCGTCGGTGTCTCCCCGAATCACCACACCAAACCAGACGCTGGCGTCTTCACCTAGCTCTACATCGCCAATTACCTGCGCACTATCTGCCACCCAGGCAGATTCGGCCACACGCGGGGCGACAGCGTCGAGTTCATACAGTGCCATGAAATTCCTAATAAAAGAGTGGACGGTGGGATTGCCTAGAATTGTAAGGATGGAACTACGTCAGCGTGCCCTTGCGGCCTTTTGTGAACCCGACCCGGCCTTAAAAACCGCCAGCGTGCTGGCCTTGCAGTACCCCATCGACCTTGCGCTGGACTGCATGGTGGAGTTCGCAGCTTCATCCGAGCCAGGCCGCCCGGAACGCCCTGAACGCGTTCACCCACAAAACGTACCCAGGCGCTCGCCTTTTACCGCTGAAGGCCATTGCGCGCTAGTGCACTCCATTGCCCACATCGAATTCAACGCCATCAACCTCGCACTGGACGCCATGTGGCGTTTTGCGGATATGCCCGCGCAGTATTACCAAGACTGGCTCAAAGTGGCGCGAGAAGAGGCACAGCACTTCAACCTGCTGCGCGAACACTTGCTGACCGAAGGCCACGACTACGGCGACTTTGTCGCCCACGATGGCCTGTGGACCATGTGCGAGAACACCCGCCACGACGTGTGCGCCCGCATGGCACTGGTACCCCGCACGCTAGAGGCACGGGGGCTAGACGCCACCCCCATCATCCAAGCCAAGTTGCGCAAAGTAGGCACGCCGCGCGCCCTTGCGGCGGTGGCCATACTGGACACAATCTTGCAAGAGGAAGTGGGCCATGTAGCTATTGGCAACCATTGGTACCACTGGCTGTGCCAGCGCGATGGGAACGACCCGTTAGATTTTTATGCACGGGTGGCGGTGCTGCATGGCGCACCCCGGCTAAAGCCCCCGTTTAATATTTTGGCGAGAAAACTAGCGGGTTTTTCCGACAAAGAAATCGCCGCATTGCCTGTAAATTGAGATAGTTGCCGTAGTATGGAAAAAGAGGCAACCAATTTGAAGGTGGCCGTACCAAATATCTAAAATTTCGTTGGAGCTTGCGCGGTGAATCAGTTAAAAATTTCAACCCGACTGGCCATGCTGGTCGCCCTACTTTCAGCCATGCTCATAGTGGGAGCGGTGATGGGCCTATACGGCATCACCAAGTCCACGAATGCACTTCACTCCGTTTATGAAGACCGGACAGTACCTTTGGTGCAATTGAGCGACATCATGCGCCTCACACAGCGCAACCAATTATTGGTTGCCACATCGCTGACCAACGTTGAGGCGCCAGCCATTGAAAAATACATGTTGGAACTCGATGGAAATGCGGTAGAAATTACAAAAATTTTGGAGGCCTACACGGCGGCAATAGCAGATCCAGAAGATCAGCAGCTTGCCAAGATATTTATAGAAAACCGCTCCAACTACGTGCAGCAGGGTCTCAAACCTGCGGCGCAGTCTCTGCGCGCGAGCAATATTGCCGAGGCCCAGCGCATTTACATCGAGTCGGTCGCCCCCTTGTTTGACAAAGTGCGCGAAAGCTTAACGCCCCTGATTCAGCGGCAGGTTAGTGTGGCGAAGATGGAGTACGAAGCCGCCTTGCAAAGGGCTGAACTCATTCGATGGCTGGCCATTGGGTCGCTGGCGCTCGCCATCCCCTTGGCTGCATTGTGGAGCTTTATGCTCATCGGAAACCTCTCCCGTGCATTAAACCGCGCTGTAGCGGTTGCCGACGCAGTAGCGCAAGGTGACCTCAATCAAACCATTGCAACCGATGGTCATGACGAAACGGCACAACTCATGCAATCTATGGCCCGCATGAGTGAGTCGCTTATAAAAGTCGTCTCCAGCGTGCGCCAAGGCTCGGAAAGCGTGGCCACCGCCAGCGCCGAAATTGCGCAGGGCAACAACGACTTGTCTGCCCGCACCGAGCAACAAGCCAGCGCCCTAGAGGAAACCGCTGCGTCCATGGAGCAACTAGGATCCACGGTTAAACAAAATGCCGAGTCCGCCCGCACCGCCAATCAGTTGGCCATGAGCGCATCCACCATTGCGGTCAAGGGTGGCAACGTGGTGGGGCAGGTGGTGGAGACCATGAAAGGTATCAACGAGTCTTCACGCAAGATTTCAGACATCATCAGCGTGATTGACGGCATTGCCTTTCAAACCAACATCTTGGCCCTGAACGCGGCGGTTGAAGCCGCCCGCGCGGGCGAACAAGGGCGTGGTTTTGCGGTGGTGGCGTCTGAGGTGCGCTCGCTAGCAGGCCGGTCTGCCCAGGCAGCCAAGGAGATCAAAACACTCATTGGTGCCAGTGTCGAACGCGTAGAACAGGGCTCTGCTTTAGTGGACCAGGCTGGGGCGACCATGTCCGAGGTGGTGAGCAGCATTAAGCGTGTCACCGACATCATGGGCGAGATCAGCGCCGCCAGCAACGAGCAGGCACAGGGTGTCGCACAGGTTGGCGAGGCAGTCACTCAAATGGACCAAAGCACGCAACAAAATGCAGCCTTGGTTGAGGAAATGGCCGCTGCCGCCAGCAGCCTCAAGGGGCAGGCTGAAGAACTGGTTCAGACGGTGGCGGTTTTCAACACGGGTGAGCGCTCATCTTTGGATGCAAGGACACATGCCAATCAAATAGTTTCAGCACCTAAACCCGCTCATAGTCCGCATGCCTTAACAGTGTCTCCTGCAATCAATCTGGACAACGCCATCAAAGCGCACGCGGATTGGCGCTCTAAGCTACGCCTAGCTTCGCAGCAAAACGAAAAGCTAGACGCTGACACGGTCGGCAGGGACGATTGCTGTGAACTAGGCAAATGGCTACACGGCGCCGGCAAGTCCAAGTATGGACATAAGCCTACCTTCGTCTCGCTACTGGGCGAACACCGCGTCTTCCACCAGGAAGCGGGGAAGGTGGCAAGAGGCATCAATCAGGGTATAGGTGCCGAGCGAACCGACAAAATGCTGGCCAGTGAAACAGGATTTTCACGCGCATCAAACACCGTTACACGGTTGATTGTTCAAATTAAAAAGGAAATCAGTGGTGCATCCAGCTCGCCCCGCTTGCAGAGCCCCAAAGCGGCGAAACCAAGCGCAACGGGTGCCCCAAAAACCAGCACCAAAATGACCCCAGCAGGTGGGGACGACGACTGGGAAACTTTTTAAACGGTGGCGAGTGGTGCAGCGCATTCAGCCCGATTGGGCGGGCGCGCGCAAAGACGCACTGAGCTGGTCCACCACCTCCGCCCAGTCGGCATCGGCCGATAACTTTTCGCGCAAAAAGCTGGCCTGTGATGCATTCCAAAACGGAGCGTCTTCCAGCGCTATAGCGTCATCCAAAGGGGCGTTCTGGGTCATAAAGTGGCGGATGGCGGCGCTGTCAGACGGCAAGCCCAGTTGGGCAAACAGCTCGCTAAAACGGTGAAAAGGATCGTCCATGGTGAAAGCCTCCTATGCGGGTTGATCTACAAGCCCTTTTTACCACTGTGCACCAATACGACCACGACCGATCAGCTTAAGGCCACTTACACCACAGCCCTATAGCCACTAGTGCATGTGCTGATGGTGGATATCGGGGAAATGGGGGTGCTTGTGGCGCAATACGGCATGTTCGTGCCAATGTGAATGGGGCTGGTCACCATCCCATTCAAATGCATGCGGATGGGTGTGGTGTGCATCATGGGTATGCCGATGGGCATGTGCCAGGGACTCATGGGTGTGGTCATGGTTATGGTGCTCAGTCAAATGCAACCAAACACCAGCGCCCATCAAGCCCGCTGCCAGCCAAAACTGCGGCGTCGACGTCTCACCAAAAAGGACAAAGGCAATCGCTGCACCGATAAACGGTGCTGTCGAAAAATACGCCCCCGTGCGTGCTGCCCCCAAACCACGCAGGGCCAGCACAAAAAACACCAAACTAAGCCCATAACCAAGCAAGCCCACGAACATGGTCGCAATTAAGGTGCTCGTATTACTGAAAGTGGCGCCTAAAAACAATGCCAACATCGTGTTGACGACCCCTGCAATCAAACCCTTACTGGCCGCGATAAAAAGGGCGTCCGATGCAGACACCTTTCGGGTCAGGTTGTTATCAATAGCCCAGCAAACACACGCCGCGATGATCGCCGCAGGTCCGATCCAGTCTGCAGACTTCAGTCCTTCCGCTGTTTGCCAAGACAGCACGGCTCCACCCAGGACAACCAGCACCATTCCCAGCACAACCCGATGGTCCGCGTTCTCGCGGAAAACGGTCCAAGCGATCAGTGCCGTTAATACGGCTTCTAAATTCAATAGCAAGGAAGCGGTTGACGCGCTGGTGTGGGCCAAGCCCAGCAGCAAGGCCACCGGCCCCAGGACACCACCAAAAAAAATGGCACCAATCAACCACCGCCACTGCCCCGTCTCTATGCCTGACGGGCCCCAACCCCGGTCACGCACTAACCGGGCCAGACCCAGCCCTAAGCCACTGCCGAGGTACATCACGCCGCCCACCAAAAGCGGCGAATGGCTACCCAGCACCGCTTTAGCAAAAGGCGTGCTGGCACCAAAGAGCAATGCTGCCAGCAAGGCATAAAGGACGTTGCGATTCAAATTCACTATGTGACCCCACTAGTGTCCGGTTAATTCAAAGCCCATCGCCCGCAAAGCCAATATCGATGCGGGTTTGCAGAGATTTTGGGGTGTCCACGATTTGAATTCGTGCAAAAAAAGATAGTCAGAAAATAGGGTTTTCCCCAATTTCATTGT
>JBBRNS010000071.1:0-16676 GCA_038230175.1 Burkholderiales bacterium | reverse complement strand
CAACCAACGGTGCGGGCCAACGCAAAAACGGCGGTGAAGAGGGGCACAGGGATGCCAATGGCCCGCTGCACGATGCCGGAATAAAAGTCTACATTGGGGTAGAGTTTGCGCTGCACAAAGTAGTCGTCTTCCAATGCAATCTTTTCCAAGGCCATTGCAAGTTTGAACAAGGGTTCGTTTTCCAATCACAGCTCTGCCAGCACTTCCTTGCAAGTCTCTTGCATCAGCTTGGCGCGCGGGTCGTAGTTCTTGTACACGCGGTGGCCAAAGCCCATCAGCTTGACGCCGGAGTTTTTGTCCTTTACTTTTTCCATGAACTCGCCCACCTTGCTAATGCCACCCATCCGTTGGATGTCTTCGAGCATGTTCAGGCAGGCTTCGTTGGCACCGCCGTGGGCAGGGCCCCACAGGCAGGCTACACCTGCGGCGATCGCCGCAAACGGGTTGGTGCCTGAGCTGCCGCACAGGCGAACGGTGGAGGTGGATGCGTTTTGCTCGTGGTCGGCATGCAGTGTGAAGATCCGGTCCACCGCCCGCTCTATGACGGGGTTGACAACGTAGGGCTCGCAGGGCGTGGCAAACATCATGTGCAAGAAATTGCCGGCATAACTCAGGTCGTTACGCGGGTACATGTAGGGCTGGCCGACGGTGTACTTGTAAGCCATGGACACCAAGGTTGGCATTTTCGCGATCAAACGAATGGCGGAGATTTCACGGTGCTCAGGATTGGTGATGTCGGTGCTGTCATGGTAGAACGCCGACAGCGCACCGACCAAGCCGGTCATGATCGCCATGGGGTGCGCATCACGGCGGAACCCACGCAGGAAAAACTGCATTTGCTCGTTAACCATCGTGTGGTTGGAGACGCGCCGGCTAAATTCTGCTTTTCCAGCAGCGTTGGGCAGGTTGCCGTACAGCAGCAGGTGGCAGGTTTCCATGAAGTCGCAATTGGTTGCCAATTGCTCGATAGGATAGCCGCGGTACAACAGCTCGCCCTTGTCGCCATCAATATAGGTGATCGCCGATTGGCATGACGCCGTCGACAAGAAACCGGGGTCATAGGTAAACATACCTGTCTGCGCGTACAACTTACGAATGTCGATGACGTCGGGTCCAACGCTACCTTGATAAACAGGTAAATCGACACTGGGGCTGCCGTTACTGAACGACAGGGTGGCTTTGTTATCGGCTAGTTTCATTTTCGACCTTTCAGCGGGTTTCTCTTAACATACTCAAAACTTCAGACACGTCATCACGCATCAAATCGGGGCTCACCTGTTCAAGCGACTTTCGTGCCAGATTCAAGTCTAACAAGTCATTGTCGCTGAGGTCCATCAGCCGCTCCAAAGCAGCAGAATGGCGAACTGTCAGTTCACCACCAAAACGATTAAAAAAACGCTCGATGAAAATGTCGTTTTCCAGCAAGCCGCGGCGACAGCGCCACCTTAACTTGCTCAAACCACGTTCATCTAGCAGTGCATCACCCATGTCGGTCAGTGCGGCGATGTGCACTTAAATGGTGCGCGATAGCATCATCTCTTTGATTTTTCCAATGGCTTTAGTGGGATTCAAGCCTTTGGGGCAAACATCGACGCAGTTCATGATCGTGTGGCAGCGGAATAAACGGTAAGGATCTTCCAGATTGTCCAGCCGCTCACCGGTTGCCTGGTCACGGCTATCGGCCAAGAAACGATAGGCCTGGAGCAGTCCGGCAGGACCCACGAATTTGTCTGGGTTCCACCAGAAGCTGGGGCAGGCGGTGGAACAACTGGCGCACAAGATGCATTCGTACAAACCGTTGAGCTCATCGCGCTCTTCAGGGCTTTGCAGGCGTTCCTTTTCTGGCGGCACCGTGTCGTTGATCAAATACGGTTTGATCGAGTCGTATTGCTTGAAAAACTGCGTCATGTCGACGATCAAGTCGCGAACGACCGGCAGCCCGGGCAAGGGCTTCAGAACAATGGTCCCGGGCAGGGTCAGCATGTTGGTCAGGCAGGCCAAACCATTTTTGCCATTGATGTTCATTGCGTCTGATCCGCAGACACCTTCACGGCAAGAACGGCGGTACGACAGGGTCGGATCCACCGATTTCAGCTTGATCAGGGCGTCCAGCAGCATGCGCTCAGTGCCGTCGAGTTCAACCTCGAGGGTCTGCATGTAAGGCTTTGTGTCCTTGTCCGGGTCGTAGCGGTATATGGAAAAAGTGCGTTTGGTCATGATCAGAATGTCCTTACTTTCAGTGGCACAGAGTCAACGGTCAATGGTTTCATCTGCACTGGCTTGTAGCTCAGTGCATTCGTTTCACTGTGCCACAGGGTATGTTTGTGCCAATCGGTATCGTTGCGTCCGTTGGGGTGCTCGGTGGTATCGCCGTAGTCATTGACGGTGTGCGCGCCGCGACTTTCGTGGCGCGCAGCCGCTGACACGATTGTCGCCTGCGCAGCTTCGATGAGATTGTCCACTTCAAGTGCTTCAATACGGGCCGTGTTGAAGATCTTTGACTTGTCTTTGAGACCGATGGCGTTGACGCGTTCACGCAATTCTGCGATTTTGACAACACCTTGGTCCATGCTGGTTTGGGTGCGGAACACACCAGCGTGCAACTGCATGCTGGCCCGCAGGTCTTCGGCCACTTTTTGCGAATATTCACCGTTGGACGATTTATCCAAGCGAGACAGGCGTTCGATGGTCCGATCCGCAGCACCAACGGGTAATGGCTTGTGCGCTTTGGTCTTACTGGCAAACTCCACGATGTGGTTGCCAGCTGCTCGACCAAACACCAGTAAGTCCAGCAGCGAGTTGGTGCCTAAGCGGTTAGCGCCGTGGACGCTGACGCAAGAGCACTCACCAACCGCGTACAGACCGTTCACTGGCGCGTTGTGCACATCGCCTTTGGGGATAACGACTTGGCCATTGATGTTGGTTGGTATGCCGCCCATCTGGTAATGGATGGTTGGAATCACAGGAATCGGTTCGCGTGTGATGTCGACGTTGGCAAAGTTCACGCCAATCTCGTAGACCGATGGCAGGCGCTTGTGGATGGTTTCGGCGCCCAGGTGGTCGAGTTTGAGCAGGACATAGTCTTTGTTAGGTCCGCATCCGCGGCCTTCTTTGATTTCTTGGTCCATTGAACGCGATACAAAGTCGCGTGGCGCCAAGTCCTTGAGCGTGGGCGCATAACGTTCCATGAATCGCTCACCATTGCAGTTGAGCAAAATGGCGCCTTCCCCGCGGCAGCCCTCTGTCAACAACACACCTGCACCGGCCACACCGGTGGGGTGAAATTGCCAGAACTCCATGTCTTGCAACGGAATGCCAGCGCGTGCCGCCATACCCAAACCGTCGCCGGTGTTGATGTAAGCGTTGGTCGATGCCGCAAAAATACGTCCAGCGCCACCGGTGGCGAGCAAAACGGTTTTGGCATGAAGCACATGCAGGTCACCCGTTTCCATCTCGAGCGCTGTGACGCCGACGACGTCGCCTTCTGCGTCGCGAATCAGGTCCAAGGCCATCCATTCAACGAAGAAGCTGGTTTTAGCCTCGACGTTTTTTTGGTACAACGTGTGCAGCATCGCGTGACCGGTGCGGTCGGCTGCCGCGCAGGCGCGCTCAACGGCTTTTTCGCCGTAGTTTGCGGTATGACCACCAAAGGGACGTTGGTAAATTGTTCCATCGGGGTTGCGGTCAAACGGCATTCCCATGTGTTCAAGGTCATACACTACTTTGGGTGCTTCACGGCACATGAATTCGATGGCGTCTTGGTCACCAAGCCAGTCCGACCCTTTGACCGTGTCGTAGAAGTGGTAGTGCCAGTTGTCGTCGTTCATGTTGCCTAAGGAGGCGCCAATGCCCCCTTGCGCGGCCACGGTGTGGGAACGGGTGGGGAACACTTTGGATAGGACTGCGACGTTGAGGCCGGCTCGTGCCATCTGCAGCGAAGCGCGCATACCAGAGCCGCCGGCTCCAATAATAACGACGTCAAATTTTCGGGTGGTAACAGGGTAGGTCATGAGTGTGTGTCTCGTATCAATCGCGGGAGTGGCGGGGGATCAAAGGCGCCACAGCACTTGTATGGCCCAGCCCGCGCACGCTACGAGCCAAACCATGGAAAAAACCTGAAGCGCAAGGCGCAGGTAAAGTGGCTTGATGTAATCCATGAAAATCTCACGCATCCCAACCCACACGTGGTACAGAAGGGCCACGATCACACTGAACGTCAAGGTTTTCATCCACTGCGCTGCGAAGATGCCGGACCATTGGTCGTAACCAATCGGGCCTTTTGTCGTAAGGACTTGGGCCAATACGACAATGGTGAAGAGTGCTATCAGCAGACCAGTGACGCGTTGGGCGAGCCAATCGCGAAGACCATAGTGCGCGCCGACAACGATGCGCTTGGAGCCATAGTTAACTGACATGAATAGTTCCTGAGAAAAAGTAAATGCGGGGGGCGAGGTTTAGTAGAGTCCGAACAACTTGGCACCCAGCGCTACAGTGAGACCCAAGCTGAGCACCAGTGTGATTTGGGCGGTACTTTTGCCTTGCTCTTTGCTGACTGTGTGGAATATATCCATGCGAATGTGGCGCAGCCCCGCAAAAAAGTGGTGCAGATAAGCCCAGATCAAAACCAATGCTGCCAATTTGACAACAATGCCAGGCACAAAACCAATGCCCAACGTGAACGCTGAAGTGAAGCGTGCAAATGAAATTTCAGAAGTGACCGAAGTGTCAAACATCCAGATGACGAATGGCATCAGCAAAAACATGATCAACCCACTTGCCCGGTGCATGATTGAAATCAAAGCGGCCAGCGGCATACGATAGCTGGGCAAATCGGTGAATGCGTTGATGTTGCGAAACTCGGGGCGTTTAGGGCGAAGGGTGGAACTGAGCTCAGACATGTAGGGGGCTTTCTGATTTAACAATGGTGTAATTATCGACGCCGCTGGGCGAAATTCTATTGCAATGGTTTTATCGGTGATGGGGTTGTATCAACAACCTTATTAATTGAGTGAATTTCGGTAGTAATGCGTGTCGGTCAGATACAGGCCACGGCGCATTTCCATGGGTGCGTCGTTATAAGTGTACGCAGTGCGCTCCACACGTAGCAGTGGTGTTTGCGGTCCAATTTTAAGCAAAGAACAATGCTCGTCGTCCGGCAGTACGGCGCGGATTTTCTCTTCTGCGCGGACCATGCAGACACCAAATTCGGATTCAAAGAGGGCGTACATCGGTCCGTCGTAGGCAGTCAGGCGTTCGGCGGTGAGGCCCTTAAAGGGAGTGGCCGGCAACCAAATGTCCTCCAAAATGGTCGGAATGTCGGTAAAGGACAGGACGCGCCGGACCTGCAATACAGCGTCCCCAGCGGTTATCGCGAGCGCGCGCGCCACTTCGGCGGACGCGCGAACGCGCTTGCAGTCAATGATCTGGCGTTGTGCGGCCCCCCGGCTTCCCGGGTCGCCATTGTCTGGGAAGAGCCTCAAGAATCGGTAGGGAATATGTTGTTCAGCGTGGGTGGCCACAAAAGTGCCTTTCCCCTGACGACGTACCAGCAGGTTTTCTGCTGCCAGCTCGTCAATGGCTTTGCGAACGGTGCCTTGGCTTACCTTGAAGCGCACAGCTAGCTCTTGCTCGCTGGGAATAGCGGTGCTGGGTTTCCATTCGCCCGATTGCAGGCTCTTCAGCATCAATACCTTGATTTGCTGATAAAGCGGACTAAAGGCCGGAGTTTGCTGGCTGGATGCTGGTGCACCCGCTTCTCCGCTGGCCGCAAGCGGGTTGTCGCCGGAGAAAACGGAATGTGCGGTCATGAATCGGTTGAGGTGGTCGGCGGCGAGTCAGTCAGGGAATTGCGCTGAATCATATCTTATATAAGACATAAGACAAATTGACGATGCGCCGAAATCAAGGGTAAACTCTGCCCGCATTCTGCGGGACTTGGCCTTTCGGCGGTGTCCCGGTCAGTAACCGTTTTTACAACACTTCCTGGAGTTCTTACCATGAGCAAAAAACCTGTTCGCGTTGCCGTTACCGGCGCCGCCGGCCAAATTGGATACGCCATTCTGTTTCGTATTGCCTCCGGCGAAATGCTGGGCAAAGACCAGCCAGTCGTTCTGAGTTTGCTGGAAGTTCCTGTCGAGAAGGCCCAGCAGGCGTTGCAAGGCGTGATCATGGAGCTGCAAGATTGCGCTTTCCCGTTGTTGGTCGGAATCGAAGCGCATAGCGACCCGATGACTGCTTTCAAGGACGTAGATTACGCCTTGCTCATTGGTTCGCGTCCCCGCGGTCCCGGTATGGAGCGCGCTGAATTGTTGGCGGTTAACGCTGAAATTTTTACCGCACAGGGCAAAGCACTCAACGCAGTGGCGAGCCGCAATGTGCGCGTGCTGGTGGTGGGTAACCCTGCAAATACCAACGCTTACATTGCCATGAAGAGCGCGCCTGATCTGCCACGTAAAAATTTCACCGCGATGTTGCGCTTGGACCACAACCGTGCGCTCAGCCAGTTGGCCGCTAAGACCGGTAAAGCGGTTGCGGATATTGAAAAAATGGCAGTCTGGGGCAACCACTCGCCAACCATGTACGCCGATTACCGTTTTGCCACCATCAATGGTGAAAGTGTCAAAGACATGATCAACGACGCAGATTGGAACGCAAATACCTTCTTGCCAACTGTTGGCAAGCGTGGTGCGGCCATCATCGCTGCACGAGGTGTCTCGTCCGCTGCGTCCGCAGCCAATGCGGCCATCGACCACATGCGCGACTGGGCCTTGGGCACCAATGGCAAATGGGTCACCATGGGTATCCCGTCTGACGGTCAGTATGGAATCCCTAAGGACACTGTGTTTGGTTTTGCCGTGACCTGCGAAGGCGGCGAATACAAATTGGTAGAAGGACTCTCTGTTGACGCATTTAGCCAAGAGTGCATTAACAAGACCTTGAAAGAGCTGCAAGACGAGCAAGCCGGCGTCGCCCATCTGCTGTAAGAAGTGACACATCCGCGCGTCGCACTGTTGGGGCCGCAGGGTTCAGCGGGCATATTGCCCGTATGCGACCACTACAGCGGTGTGGAGGCGCGGATGGTTAAAAGCCTGCAATTGCAGGCGGAGATGATTGAGGAGTTCGGCGTTTGCGTGTTTGATGTCACGCTCGATTGCGAAGATGGCGCTCCGGTTGGTGGTGAAAAAGACCAAGCAAATCGGGTTCTAGCCCTCGCCAATGCTGCGCAAGCAGCTACTATTTCAATAGCAAGTGGTGTGCGCAGGCGGGTGGGCGTGCGGGTCCACGCGGTGGACCACCTGGCTTTCGATTCCGACATCGACACCATTGTGGGTGGGGCGGCGGATGCATTGAGTTACATCATGATTCCTAAAGTGGAGTCGGTTGCCGATGTGGAGCGGGCGGTAGCTGCGGTGGATACCGCTATGCCGACTGGCAGCAGTTCGCTTTTGCCCATCCATGTGTTGATTGAGTCCCCAGCGGCGGTGCACAGGGCATTCGATATTGCCGCTCATCCCCGGGTGCAATCCCTGAGCTTCGGGTTAATGGATTTTGTCTCTGCCCATGGCGGGGCGATTCCATCGACCGCCATGACGGTGCGCCCAAAGTCGGACCTTTGCACTTTGGACCAGTTTCACCATCCCTTGGTCTTAAGAGCCAAGATGGATATTTCCAGTGCCTGTCATGCACACGGCAAAGTGCCTTCCCATTGTGTGGTCACTGCGTTTCGTGACACGCTTGCCCTCAAGAATGCGGCGCAAACTGCATCGTCGGCCTTGGGCTACACGCGCATGTGGAGTATTCACCCAGACCAGATACGCCCCATTGTGGAGGCATTTTCTCCGTCGCGTGCCGAGGTTGAGTTGGCGATACGGATTGTGATGAAGGCCTATGCCCATGACTGGGCCCCACTCTCAGTTGACGGTCAGTTGCATGACCGTGCCAGTTACCGTTATTTTTGGCAGGTTCTTGAGCGGGCGCACCAAACAGGTGTCGCTCTGCCGCCTGAAGCTGCTTTGCATTTTTCATCGTCAGTCCATTAGGGCAGTTGTCAAGCATTTGGCATGTCGATTGCTCTTAATTTGATAGCTGGTTGCGCCCGATTTATAAGGGCTTTGAATTGTTTTTGTTTCTAAAAGGAGTAAGTACCATGTTGCAAGCCTACCGTGATCATGTGGCCGAGCGCGCCGCGCTGGGTATCCCACCATTGCCCCTGTCTGCCCAGCAGACCGCCGAGCTGATTGAACTCCTGAAGTCGCCTCCCAAGGGCGAAGAAGCCACATTGGTTGATTTAATTACCCACCGCGTACCAGCGGGTGTGGATGACGCGGCTAAGGTCAAGGCCAGCTACTTGGCCGCCGTGGCCCACGGTACCGAGAAATGCGCCCTGATCAGCCGCGAGCGCGCGACCGAACTGTTGGGCACCATGCTGGGTGGCTACAACATCAGCCCGATGGTTGACTTGCTGGACGATGCTGTTGTCGCTAGCCAAGCCGCCGAAGGCTTGAAGAAAACCCTACTG
The DNA here is from genome assembly GCA_038230175.1 of Burkholderiales bacterium. Lineage (GTDB taxonomy): Bacteria > Pseudomonadota > Gammaproteobacteria > Burkholderiales > Burkholderiaceae_C > Allorhodoferax. Next base: position 8,158 of record JBBRNS010000071.1, on the reverse strand, counting down.
ATGTTCGACCAGTTCCATGACGTCAAGGAAAAGGCCGACAAGGGCAATACCTTTGCCAAGGCCGTGATCCAGAGCTGGGCCGATGCCGAGTGGTTCACCAGCCGACCCGAAGTGGCCAAAAGTATTACGGTCAGCATTTTTAAAGTCGCTGGCGAGATCAATACCGACGACCTGTCACCTGCTCCCGACGCTTGGAGCCGCCCCGACATCCCGTTGCACGCCTTGGCCATGCACAAAAATGCACGCCCTGGCGTCACGCCCGAACAAGATGGCAAGCGCGGCCCGGTCAAGTTTCTCGAAGACCTGCGCGCCAAAGGCAACCTGGTCGCCTACGTCGGTGACGTGGTCGGTACTGGTTCGTCGCGCAAGTCGGCGACCAACTCTGTGTTGTGGTTCACCGGTGAAGACATTCCCTTTGTTCCCAACAAGCGTTTCGGTGGTGTCTGCTTGGGCAGCAAAATCGCCCCCATTTTTTACAACACCATGGAAGATTCGGGCGCATTGCCGATCGAGCTGGATGTGAGCCAGATGGCCATGGGCGACGTGGTAGAACTGCGCCCTTATGAAGGCAAGGCCCTTAAAGACGGCAAAGTCATCGCCGAATTCACGGTTAAGAGCGAAGTGCTGTTTGACGAAGTGCGCGCCGGTGGTCGCATTCCTCTGATCATTGGCCGCGGACTGACATCCAAGGCACGTGAAGCCTTGGGCCTGAAGCCGTCGACTCTGTTCCGCTTGCCGCAAAACCCTGTCGACACAAAAAAGGGCTTCAGCCTGGCGCAAAAAATGGTCGGTCGTGCCTGTGGATTGCCAGAAGGCCAGGGCGTGCGCCCCGGTACCTACTGCGAGCCCAAAATGACCTCGGTCGGCTCGCAAGACACCACCGGACCCATGACCCGCGACGAACTGAAAGACCTGGCCTGCCTAGGCTTCAGCGCCGATCTGGTGATGCAGTCTTTCTGCCACACGGCCGCTTACCCCAAGCCCGTGGACGTGAAGATGCACCACGAGTTGCCTGACTTCATCAGCACCCGTGGCGGCGTGCCGTTGCGTCCTGGTGACGGCATCATCCACAGCTGGTTGAATCGCATGCTGTTGCCTGACACGGTGGGCACCGGTGGCGACAGCCACACCCGTTTCCCCATCGGTATCAGCTTCCCGGCGGGCTCCGGTTTGGTGGCGTTTGGCGCTGCTACGGGCGTGATGCCTTTGGATATGCCTGAGTCTGTATTGGTCCGCTTTAAGGGCAAGATGCAGACCGGTGTGACACTGCGTGACTTGGTCAATGCGATCCCGCTGTACGCCATCAAGGCGGGCTTGCTGACTGTGGCCAAGCAGGGTAAAAAGAATATTTTTTCGGGTCGTATCCTGGAAATCGAAGGTCTGCCAGACCTGAAGGTGGAGCAGGCGTTTGAATTGAGCGACGCGTCTGCCGAGCGCAGCGCCGGTGGTTGCACCGTGCACCTGAATAAGGAGCCCATCATCGAATACATCAACAGCAACATCACCATGCTCAAGTGGATGATTGCGACGGGTTACTCGGATGTACGCACCATCAAGCGCCGCATTGCCGCAATGGAAGCCTGGTTGGCCAATCCACAGTTGCTTAAGGCCGATGCCGATGCAGAGTACGCTGCCGTTATTGAAATCGACCTAGCCGACATCCATGAGCCTATCGTCGCATGCCCCAATGATCCGGACGATGTGAAGACATTGGCCGACGTGGCGGGTTCCAAGATTGATGAAGTGTTCATTGGCTCCTGCATGACCAATATCGGCCACTTCCGCGCAGCATCCAAGCTTCTGGAAAACAAGCGCGATATTCCGGTCAAGCTATGGGTCGCCCCACCCACCAAAATGGACGCCAAGCAACTCAGCGACGAAGGCCACTATGGCGTGTTGGGCAACGCAGGAGCGCGTATGGAAATGCCGGGCTGCAGTTTGTGTATGGGCAACCAGGCGCAGGTGAAGGAGGGCGCCACCGTGTTCTCCACCTCCACCCGCAACTTCCCCAACCGCTTAGGCAAAAACAGCAATGTGTATTTGGGCTCTGCCGAGTTGGCAGCCATTTGCTCGAAACTGGGCCGTATTCCGACCAAGGAAGAGTACCTGGCCGATATGGGTGTGTTGACGGCTGCCAGCGACACGGTGTACCAGTACCTGAACTTTGACAAGATCAGTGAATACACAGAGGTAGCGAGCACGGTTTAATTCCGCACAGCAGCCTTTGGCGGCATGCGGCATTTAAATTGCTGAAGAGCCCCTACGCTAACGCGCAGGGGCTTTTTCATTGGGGCAATCTTGGTACTAAACGTGCGATACGGGTAGGGCACCTTTCATGGGTAATCTGGCGCATGGCGATATGTATTCGGTGCTGGGGGGGAATCCATCCGATCGGTCTACGGGCGGTTAAACTTTCGCCTCTTGAAATCATCAAGATGTAGGTTCACAGTTTGAGGAGAAGTTGGATGCTGTTTAAAAAACTTTTGCCCCGTGACGGTAACTTTTTTGAAATGTTCAATCAGCATGCCGACCGGATCGTCGAGGCGGCGCAGGCATTTTCCAAGTTGGTCAGGAACTACGATGACCTTGATTTGCGGGCAAAGTACAACCGCGAAGTCGATGACGCGGAGCAAGCCGCCGACCGCGTGACCCACGAGTGCAACAAGGCCCTTCACGTCACGTTCATCACCCCGATTGACCGTGAGCAGATCCACGCGCTGATCAACACCATGGACGATGTGGCGGACCTCATTCAGGACTCGGCTGAAACCATGGCCCTGTACGACGTGCGCCACATGACCGAGGAGATCACCCGCTTGACGGACTTGAGTGTGAAGTGCTGTGAGCGCTTACGGGATGCGGTCCGAATGCTCAACCATATTGCAGACCCGGCTACCGCAGAAGCTGCGCTCAAGACCTGTGAAGAAATTGACCGCCTAGAGTCGGATGCAGACCGGATTATGCGTACTGCCATGAGTAAGTTGTTTCGCGAAGAGCCGGACGTGCGGGAGGTTATCAAGCTCAAGGCCATCTATGAGCTGCTAGAGACCATTACCGACAAGTGCGAGGATGTGGCTAATGTTATCGAGGGCATCATCCTCGAGAACTCCTGATACAGGCGCTGACCAAACGATTATGGAAACCGTACAAACGGCATTGTGGGTGGTGGTGTTGCTGGTTGTCCTAGCATTGGCATTTGACTTTATGAACGGCTTTCATGACGCCGCCAATTCAATTGCCACCGTCGTTTCTACGGGTGTATTAAAGCCTGGTCAGGCTATTTTATTTGCTGCGTTCTTCAACGTGGTGGCTATTTTTGTTTTTCAATTGAGCGTTGCGGCCACCGTCGGCAAGGGCATTGTTCAGCCGGGCGTCGTAGACACCCACGTCGTTTTCGGGGCGCTCTTGGGTGCTATTAGCTGGAACCTCATTACGTGGTACTACGGCATTCCCAGTAGCTCGTCGCATGCCCTCATTGGCGGTATTGTGGGGGCGGTGATTGCCAAGTCGGGTGCGTCGTCTTTAGTGTCTGCCGGTATTGTCAAAACGGTTATCTTTATTTTTGTTTCGCCTGTGCTGGGATTCGTCTTGGGATCATTGATGATGGTCCTTGTTGCCTGGACGTTTCGGCGCTCGCGTCCATCGCGGGTCGACAAATGGTTCAGGCGTTTGCAGTTGGTTTCAGCAGGGGCGTACAGCCTGGGCCATGGTGGCAATGATGCACAAAAAACCATCGGTATTATCTGGATGTTGCTCATCGCAACTGGCTACGCATTGCCGGGCGATAAGGCGCCGCCCACATGGGTAATTGTGTGCTGTTACACATCTATCGGCGCGGGTACCATGTTTGGTGGCTGGCGGATCGTAAAAACGATGGGGCAACGTATTACAAAGCTCAAACCCGTGGGTGGTTTTTGCGCCGAAACGGGCGGCGCCATCACCTTGTTTTTAGCGACTGGTTTGGGCATACCGGTTTCAACGACGCACACCATCACAGGCGCGATTGTCGGCGTGGGTTCTACACAGCGGGCGAGTGCGGTGCGCTGGGGTGTTGCGGGCAATATCGTATGGGCGTGGGTTCTCACCATTCCGGCCAGCGCATTTGTAGCCGCTGTTGCCTACTGGGCCAGTCTGCTTATTTTTTAGATGAGTCCGGTTGGGTCTTCAGCTGCGCTGCTTCCACTTGGTATTCAAAATAACGCTGGAAGCTGAACGCCAAACTGGCCATCAAGGCCGTGGTACCAATCAGCAATGCAGCGACGAGCGCGCCGACGGTTAGCCATTGGGTTGCACCACAGGGCGCGTCTACCGCAAGCCCAGGGTTGTGGCGGCGGTTCCAGGTGGCTGTGTCGGCAAGCCCGTACACAATGGCGCTGAGTGCGCAGGCAGCGATGGTGAACCCGAGGAAAGGGATTAGCACCCAACTCCACTGGTCGTCGAGCCCAAAGTGGCGGGCGCGCAGAACGCCGTACAACCCGATCAGTGTGGGCAGTGGAATGACCCAACCCAGTCGGTCCGACAACCCATACAGGTAAAAGCGGTGCAAGCCCAGTGGGCCGCCCAGCAGGGCAGTCCATGCTGCTACGGTTTTATTTTTCATGGTGCCAATTGTGCAGGAGCGGTGCTGGAGCCCATGCCAATGGTTTTGTCCATGAGTACCACGTCAAGCCAGCGGTCAAATTTCCAGCCGCATGCGGACAAAATGCCCGCGTCGCTAAATCCGCAGGCACGGTGCAGGGCAATAGAGCCATGGTTGGCTGAATCCCCGATAACGGCGATCAACTTGCGTACGCCGGCGCGCTGCGCTTGCGCCGTGAGTTCTTCGAGCAACAGCCTTCCCAGACCGCGCCCCAACGCCTTGGGGTCTAGGTAGATTGAGTCTTCTGCCGAGTAACGAAATGCTGGGCGCGGTTTGAACCAGTTGCAGTAAGCAAAGCCTATGACGGACGATGCGTCTTGCACAACCAGGTACGGTAAGCCCTTAACCTCCACGTCGGTGCGGCGGGCCACCATTTCCGAGCATGTGGGTGGAACCGTCTCAAAAGTGCCCGTTCCATGGAGAACGTGGTGGGCATAGATAGCGGTAATGGCTTCCATGTCGCCCTCGTTGGCGGGTCGAATTTGGATCATTGTTTGAGAAACGTTATAATAGCAGGCTATTCAGAGTGTCGCTGGCCGGGTGGTCAGTTGCGTGTCTCAATTCTGAATTCTATGGTTGAAAGCAATTTCAATCACCCAAAGGATAAATCATGGTCGTCATTCGACTCGCCCGTGGCGGTGCTAAAGCTCGCCCGTTTTTCAATATCGTCATTGCTGACAAGCGTACACGCCGTGATGGCCGCTTCATTGAGCGCATCGGTTTTTACAATCCGATTGCGACTGCCAATGAAGAAAGCATCCGTATCGCCCAAGACCGTTTGACTTACTGGAAGGGTGTTGGCGCACAAGCCTCCCCAACCGTTGAACGCCTCATCCAGCAGGCCGCCAAAAAAGCAGCCTAATTGAGATCCCTGCGGATGTAGCCTTTTTTGAGGCTAGGTTCGTGGGGTCGACTTCCCCCGCCCCATGCTGTTACAACTCGAGTCTGCTGCATTGCCAGCCGATGCTGTCGAGGTGGGACGTATTGCGGACGCGTGGGGTGTCAAAGGTTGGTTTAAAGTCCTATCCCACAGCCCCCAGCCGGACGCGCTTTTTGCGTCCAAAGTGTGGTATCTGCTACCCACCGAGCGCGGTGTTGCTACTTTTTCTGGGTGCAGTCAGTTGCATATCCGGGAATCTAAGGTGCATTCGGACTCGGTCGTTGCTAACGCTCTCGGCATTGACGACAGAACCGCGGCCGAAGCGCTACGTGGCTCTCGTATTTTTGTTTCCCGCGCCAACTTCCCCCCTGCTGCCAGCGACGAATTTTATTGGGTCGACCTGATCGGGCTCGATGTGCGCAACCGTGCGGGTGAATCGATGGGCGCGGTCAAAGAGCTGTTGTCGACCGGGCCACAGACGGTGCTGGTGTTGGCGTACTCCCAAGACGGCAAAGAAGCTGAGCGGATGATTCCTTTTGTGTCGGCCTTCATTGATACCGTGGACATGGCCGCGCGTTGTATTCGGGTCGATTGGCAAGCCGATTACTAAAGGAGCGGGCGCATGCGCTTTGACGTCGTTACGCTCTTTCCTGAACTATTTACCCCTTTTTTGACGGTGGGCGTAACCCGCCGAGCCTACGAGTCAGGGCAGGTCGATGTACAGTTTTCCAACCCCCGTGACCATGCCGTTGGCAACTACCGCCGGGTAGACGATCGCCCCTTTGGCGGCGGTCCAGGCATGGTGATGATGGCCGAGCCTTTGCAAAAAGCGCTGGCGCACATTCGCAGTCAGCGCACTGACGACGCGCCTGTGGTCTTGTTTTCACCCATAGGGCGGAGACTGGACCACGCCTTGGTGCAGCGTTGGTCGGCCAGCAGCGGTGCCATCTTGGTCTGTGGCCGTTACGAAGGCGTTGACCAACGTTTCATAGACGCCCACGTGGACGAGCAGGTGAGTCTGGGCGATTTTGTACTGTCCGGCGGCGAGTTGGCTGCCATGGCATTGATGGATGCGGTCGCGCGCTTGCAGCCGGGTGTCCTGACAGACCCCCAAAGCCACGAATTTGACAGTTTTAACGCCGCGCTTGACGGGCTATTGGATTGCCCGCATTACACCCGGCCCGAACAGTGGGATGGGCAGACCGTGCCCCCTGTTTTATTGTCTGGTAACCACGAGCACATTGAGCGCTGGCGGCGTGACCAACGCCTGCAATTGACTGCCACCCACCGCAGCGACCTGGTAGAGGCCGCGCGTCAATTGGGCCGACTTAGTGCGCAGGACGAGGCTGCTTTGCGCAAAAAACGCTAATGCGGGCTATAATGGCAGGCTAACCGATCCTCTGTACGGCCAAATCCCTTTGTTGGCGATTCGCATCATGTCGATGCTGGCGCATGCAAGATCACGAAAGTAACTATGAACCTGATCCAAATTCTTGAGCAAGAAGAAATTGCTCGCATCAACAAAACCATCCCCGAGTTTTCGCCTGGTGACACCGTTGTCGTCAGCGTCAACGTGGTTGAAGGTACACGCAAACGTGTGCAGGCTTACGAAGGTGTGGTGATTGCCAAGCGCAACCGCGGTTTGAACAGCGGCTTCATCGTGCGTAAGATATCCAGCGGTGAAGGTGTGGAGCGTACGTTCCAGACCTACAGTCCCCTGATCGCAGGTATTGAAGTTAAGCGCCGTGGTGATGTGCGACGCGCCAAGTTGTACTACCTGCGTGACCGCAGCGGCAAGTCGGCTCGTATTAAAGAAAAATTGCCAGCTAAGAAGACAGCATCGGTTTAATCCCTGGCTCTGTTTTTCTCAAGAACCGCCCAGCGCAAGTTGTGGCGGTTTTTTTTATCGGCTTTGAACATCCATGACGGCACTTCCCGTATTTGATCCGCGCAAGGTTCCCGTTTTGGGTACTGACAGCCACTTGCCAGCGGTGCGGCCCGAGGCGATGGCGTCATGGGCCATTGCAAGCCGTTTTGCCAGTGGGCACCACTGGATACCAGAGCTATTGGGCGAAGCGCGTATGACCGACAAGCCGCTAGCCCAAGCCGCGGTTCTAATACCTTTGGTGGCCCGTGAAGGTGGCTTGACCGTACTGCTAACCCAACGCACGAGCCATCTTTCCAGTCATTCCGGCCAGATTGCATTTCCCGGCGGGAAGGTTGACGCACAGGATGTCAACGCCCGGGCCACCGCGTTGCGTGAGGCCGAGGAAGAAATTGATCTTGCACCCGATTGTGTGGAGGTGCTGGGTACGTTTCCAACCTATACCAGTGGCAGCGCCTACATCATCACGCCCGTCGTTGGTTTGTTGCGGGATGGATTTTCGGTCTCGGCCAACCCCGATGAAGTGGCCGATATTTTTGAAGTACCACTGGCATTTTTGATGGACCCGGCCAACCACCGTCGGCATGCGGTTGATTGGGCGGGGCAGCGGCGGGTGAGCATGATCAAGTCCCGTGAGGGTATTTCGGTCTGAATTGATCAATTTATGTGATGGACGCATGACCGTGGCCATCACGGTGGTTGATCAAATTTGATGTTGAGTAAGCCCTATTGCGAGCTTGGTAATCACTCTGGT
>JBBRNS010000070.1:0-16711 GCA_038230175.1 Burkholderiales bacterium | reverse complement strand
GGGTTGTTCTTCTCCAACGCCAAGGGGGCGGCATGACATCGGTGCGCATCAAGGCACTGGTGGTGCTGGTGTTGATGATGCTGGCCTATGCCGGCGCACAAGCCTGGCGCCCCCACACACACCTGGCCGACACCCGGCCCAAGGTGGATCTTGAAACGTTGTTTCCCAAGGCCTTTGCCGACTGGACGGTGGACGACCGCATGCCCGTTCAACTGGTATCACCCGATACCCAGGCCATGCTGAACAAGATCTACAACCAAACGCTCAGCCGCACCTATGTCAACCGCAAGGGCGACCGCATCATGCTGTCGGTGGCCTATGGCGGTGACCAGTCGGATGCCACCCGCGCCCACCGGCCCGAGGTGTGTTACCCGGCGCAAGGGTTCCAGCTGTTGTCGTCTCAGAACACCCAGCTGAACCTGGACACACACCAACTGCGGGTGCGCCAACTGGTGGCCAAGCTGGGTGCTCGGTCAGAGCCCATCACCTACTGGATCACGGTTGGTGAGCTCATCGCCATCAGTGGCACCGAGCAGAAGCTGGCCCAACTGTCGTACAGCACCCGGGGCGTGATCCCTGACGGCATGCTGGTGCGTGTCTCCAGCATCGACCCCGACAGCGCCACTGCGTATCGACTGCAGGACAGCTTTGTGGCGGCAATAGCAAACGCGATCCCAGGTGCCATGCGCTCACAGGTGCTGGGTAAGTCGGGTGCCTGAGCGGCCTGAACATTCCAGCATGACCCGCATGAGCACATCCAGCGCCGCAATGGGCGCCACAAAGCCCATGACGAGGTACCGTCCGTGTTGTGCGCTGACGCAAGCGGCGTTGTGAGCAAGCCGGCGCCCAGCCTGGGTTCGCGCAGCCTGTCCGCTGTGTTCTGGGGCGCCGGTGGTGCGGTGTTGCGTCTGGTGCTGCAGGTGGGTACCCAAATTGCCCTGGCGCGCATGTTGGGGCCGGCCCAGTACGGCATCTTTGCGATTGGTGCCACCGTCATTGGTTTCAGCGCGTTTTTCTCCGATATCGGTCTGGCCTATGGGCTGATCCAGAAGGCCAGCGTCAATGACCGCGACATCCGCTTTGTCTTCACCTGGCAAATCCTGCTGGGCTCCGTAGTTTCTGCATTGGTCTACCTGGGCAGTGGCGTCATTGCAGCCTTTTTTGGCGATGCGCGTGCGGCGCCGGTTATCCAGGTGCTTTCAGCCCTGTGCCTGCTCAACGCGCTAGCGGCACCGTCGCTCAACTTGCTCAAGCGCCAGCTTGATTTCAAGACCATCCAACTGGTGCAGCTGGCCAGCTATGTAGCGGGTTACTTGCTGGTGGGCATACCACTGGCCATCTATGGCGCCCAGGTCTGGGCGCTGGTGGCCGCGTGGCTGGTGCAGGCGGTGGTCAGCGGGCTGCTGCTGTACAGCGCCACCCGCCATGCCCTAAAGCCCTTGCTGTGGTACGACCAGGCGCGCCGCCAGTCGGGCTATGGCGGCACGGTGCTGGTTACCAACATCATCAACTGGGCGATTGGCAATATTGATCGGGTGATCGTGGCCCGCGCCTTTGGCACCCGCGAGATCGGCCTTTACGCCACCACTTACAACCTGTTCTACAACCCCACAGCCACCTTGTTGAACGTAGTGCAGCCAGTATTCTTCTCGGCGTCGTCCCGCATTACCGATGAAGGCCAGCGCATCCTGGGCGCTTACCGGTCGCTGGTGGCGGCGCTAGCCCTGGTGGTGTTACCGGTCTTTGCGGCTGTTGCGGCGGTGCCTGAAACCTTCATCGCCGCGCTGTACGGTGACAAGTGGATCGATGCTGCCGCACTGTGCCGACCGCTGGCGCTTGTAATGCCCATGTTCTTGCTTTTCGGATTGACCACGCCATTACTCTGGACTTCGGGTCGCGCCGCGAAAGAGTTTCAGCTGCAGGCGCCCATCGCCCTGTTGTGGGCCGCTGTCTGCGCTTGGGCGGCCACGCTGTCACTTGCCCACGTGGCCTGGGTGGTGCTGGCGCTCTACAGCTTGCGGTGTGTGGTCGTTGTTGGCGTGGCCACCCGCGCCCTGGGGCTCACAGTGACGGCCTTTTGGCTCAGCGTACGCGGCGGTGTTTTGGTCAGCACGCTGGTCGCCGCCTTGCTGGCGCTGGCAGATGTCGCTTTGTCTGGCTTGCCCGCCTGGCAGCGCCTGGCGGTTGAGGTTGTACTTGGCGCCGCCGTCTGGCTGGCCATGCTGCGCCTGGCGCCTGGCCTCATCGCGCCCGAACTGGCCAGCCTGTTTGACCGCATCCTGTCTCAACTGCCTCGCCCCGTTGCACGGCTGCTCGGGTTTCTTGCCCGCCGGGATTCTCGCCCATGACCCAATCCGACCTGTTTTCATTTACCTATTTATTTGGTCTTGCGCTGATCGCCAGCGTATTGGCGATATTGGGTTTGGCAGTATTTCTGCAGCTGGAAAGAGCCGTCGGCCGCTGGGTTGCCGCGGCCGTGGTGCCTGCCATTGCGCTGGGTATTGCGTCCAGCAGCTTGCTTTCAGGGCGCAACCTGAAGTATGCGGGATTCAACATCGAAGCCATTGCCTTGAGTCCCATCGAGGGTAGCGGCCTGATCTTACGCACCATCACGGCAGTGCTGGTGGGCCTGTGTGTTGCCAGCATCATTGCCCGGCTGTTCCGGCGCCGAAGCCCCGCAGTCTTGCCTGGTCAATTGTTGCTGGCAGCATTTGTAATTTTTTATATTTGCAACAACATTCTCAACAGCGTCCTTGGCACTTACCCGAGTTTTTCACACAACACTTTGTATGTGGTGTTGACGTTCGTTGCTGTCTTCATGAGCCGCGACGAGCCGATCGAGGTGTTCATCCGATCAGTGAAGTTGGCCCTGCTGGGCATGATGGTGCTCAGCCTGGCTGCTGCAGCAGCACTGCCAGACCTCGCTATCCAGTCTGACTACAAAGGTTGGATACCCGGGTTGCACTTCCGTTTGTGGGGGGTTGGCTCCAACCCCAACAGCATCGGCCCGCTGGCCTTGCTGTTGATGATGTTGGAGCTGTATTGCCCGTCCTCCCACAAGGCCTGGCGGCTTCTGAATTACAGCCTGGGCTTGGCGGTATTGGTGCTGGCGCAGTCAAAAACCGCCTGGGCCGCGGGTTTTGCCGTGTTGCCAATTCTGGCCTGGTCGCGCTACGGCCGTGCGCCCACCGGCGGCATGCGCATCAGCTTTGCGTTGTGCCTGATATCGGTTTTGGTAGCAGCCACGCTGGTGCTGATGTTTGGCAATCTGGACAAACTGTGGCTGAAACTCGCGGGTGGCCAAGTCGGGTCGGATGTCAGCTCACTCAGTGGCCGCGTGCAGATATGGCTGGCCGCCCTTGACGCCTGGCGCGCCAACCCCCTGTTTGGCTATGGCCCAACGGCCTGGGGGCCGCTGCATCGCCTCAGCATCGGCTTGCCGTTTGCGTTCAGCGCCCACAACCAGTTTCTGCAATCGCTGAGTGGTGCAGGGGCGCTGGGGTTGTTGTCGCTGCTGACTTATCTCGGCCTGCTGTCCGTGTGTGCTTGGCGCGCTTCGGCGGCAACCCGCGGGGTATCGTTGGCGCTGCTTGTCATCGTGTTGCTGCGCTGCATGACCGAGGCTCCTTTTTCTGCGGCCACGCTGTTCAACGGTGACACCTTGACCCAGTTGGTGCTGTTTCGCATTGCGCTTCTAGGCAGTCGCGGGTTCTCGGCGCTCACGGCGACGACTGCATTTGCTCGCCGATCAAATGCTCTCGCTTGATACAAGTGTTAATTGAAATTCCTTTGGATAGCTGCTGAAATTTGAAATGCTTTCATTCTCGATAATTACATGCACTTGGAATAGTGAGCCCTACATCGCCCAGTGTATAGATTCTGTAACGCGCCAAACACATTCTGCAATAGAACACCTATTCGTGGATGCTGGTTCCGAGGATGGAACGCTTGAAAGGATAAGGCGGACCGGCGGATCATCGCGTTGCCTGAATGATGTTCGCGGGGGTATCTCTGCAGCAATGAATGAAGGTCTCAGACATGCGCGGGGCGATGTGGTCGCGCACCTGCACGGCGATGACTACTACTTGCATCCCAAGGTGATCGAAGGCGTTAGCGAAGTTTTGGAGGTGACTGGCGCGAAATGGTTGTTTGCCAGAATTGCGTCAGATATATCAGGTGAGGTAATTTTTCCAAGTTGGAAAATGCCTAACTATTCTCGCCAACGGCTCCTCTGGCGGAACTTTATTGGTCATCCAGCTGTATTTATGAGGCGGGAATTTTTCATTAAAGTCGGGGGCTTCGATACTTCGCTGCGCTACGCAATGGACTACGACCTCTGGCTGCGCGCTTCCGAACTCGCTGCGCCAGCCTATTTGGATTCCTTTGTTACGGCGTTTCGACGCCATGATGGCGGCGCTTCAACCGCCAATGCATTGGCTGCGTTTGAAGAGGATCATCTCGTCAGAAGACGATACCTGAACGGTGCATCGCAGATTCGCTATCACGATGCGGTGCACGTCTGGCGCCGGTTCCGCCATTTCCACAAGCTGTGGCAGCAATGAGTTGCCTAGCCGTTTCCCTAGTTCTTGCCACGGTTGGCCGAACCGACGATGTCGGCCGCCTTGTCCAAAGTCTTGGCACGCAGACCCTGAAGGATTTTGAACTAATCGTTGTTGACCAGAACTCGGACGACAGATTGCTGCCCTACGTGGCCGAGGCGGGTCGCTTGGGGATCGACGTGAAGCACCTGCGCTTGCATCCACCCAGTCTTTCAGGCGCTCGCAACTTGGGCATCGCCCAAGCGGCGGGGGGCGTTATCGCCTTCCCGGATGATGATTGCTGGTACGAGCCAGATGTCATCGAGCAGGTGGTTGCCACCTTCAATGCGCATACCGATTGGGAGGGGGTCGTCGCGCGCTGGGTCGAGCAGTGGCAGGCACAAACTGCGCCGCCGGACGAACCTGTGCTATCCCACGCCCGGTGGTACGGTTTCCGGGGCGACTGCGCCAGCTCCATCAGCTTGTTTATGACGGCGAGTTTGATGCGCCGTCTGGATGGCTTCGACAGGCGCCTGGGTGTGGGTCAATGGTTTGGAGCGGGCGAGGAAGTGGACTTACTGCTCAGGGCGCTCGCGGCGGGCGTGCGTATCGGCCGCTGCCATGAGGCAAAAGTGCATCACCGGTTTGGCGGCGCAGCGCCAGGCCGGCTTTCCCAGGTTTGGCGTGCCGGCCTGCACCGTGGGCGCGGCGGTGGGGCATTGTTTGCCAAACACAGCGTGGCCTGGCCTGTTGTGTTTCGCTGTGTGGTAGGCCCGCCGGTTAAGGCCGCTTTGCAGGGGCAGGGTTTGCGCGGCATCGGCTTGGGGCTGGCCATCGGCATCGGACGTCTTCAAGGAGCATTGACATGGCGACGCGAGCAAGATTGAGCAAGGCGCTGGTGCACTGGCCGTCAACTTGGCGCCTTACAGTGGCCACCTTGGTGGCGTCCGTCGGATTGGTGGCGGGATCGGGTTTGGCCGTGGGCCAGGTGACGTCGGCACTGGGCGCAGTTGACATCGACTACTTCGGATTGGTCTTGCGGCGATTCGATGCAGCCCAAGCGTGGCCCACTGTCCCCTTCGGCAGTTGGCGAATCTGGGACAGTCATGCAACCTGGCCGTTTCTGGAGCCGCAGAAAGGGCACTGGGAGTTGGGCGACTTGGACCGGATGATTACTGAAGCGCAAACACACAAGGTCAACGTTCTGCTGGTGCTGGCGCATTCGCCCAAGTGGGCGTCAGCACGGCCAACGGAGGCCAGTGGTTATGGCCTCGGCTTTGCGGCTGAGCCGATAGACATCAACGACTGGCGCAACTACGTGCGCACCGTGGCCACTCGCTATAAGGGAAAAGTCGCGGCCTACCAGATCTGGAACGAACCCAGCGACACGAACCATTTCTCGGGCACTCTGCAGCAATTGGTGGCCCTGACCTGTGATGCATACAAGACAGTAAAGGCCATTGATCCGGCCGCCAAAGTGGTGTCGGCAGGGTCGGCGGGCGGCGGCCGGCATATCCAGTACCTGAATGATTTTCTCGCCGCGGGCGGCGCGAAATGCATCGACGTGGTGGCGCATCACTTTTATGTGCCGCGGTTTGGTCCGGAGGAGATGGTGCCGCTGATTCGGCAGGTGCGCGAGGTGATGCGAAAGAACGGTGTCGACGCTATGCCCCTGTGGAATACCGAAACGGGTTGGTGGATCGCCAACACCGATGGCACGCCGGATCACGCGATGGTCGCCAAGGGCGGCTGGCGCAAGCTTGATGCCGATATCGAGGCTGGCGCCGTTATTCAGCGTGCATTTCTATTGGCACGCGCTGAAGGAGTCGCACGTTTTTACTGGTACGCATGGTCGAACTCGTACGGCTGGGGATTGACCGACAGCGCAGGTAACCCTAAGCCTGCGACCAAGTATTGGACGCGCGCAACAGAACTGATGGTGAATCAACAACTGACGGGCTGCTCGCAAGATGCTTCGGGCTATGCGTGCAACCTGCAAGACAGTGCACGCGCCTTGAAGACTGTGCGGTGGCGAGATTTGACGTCTGGCGTACGTCGTGAAGGGCCCGCAGCACAACCGGCGGCCCTGGATTCGGTACCTCGCTAGTTATGCCGCAGCTAAATAATTGTGAAGTCGTTTTGACAGATAACCCTTCAGTGCAGCAAACTAACCCAAAAGGGCCACGATCAGTGGTTTTTGTCTTTGACCGGGTGATGCACTACCACCGCGCTACTTTGCTTGAATTGGAAAAGCGCTTGGGTGAGCATGGCATTGCATTTGGTGTGCTCTCCGCGCAGGACAAGGCGGGAACAGTAGGTCGAGTGGCTGAATCAGGCAAAGTGGTCTCGCGCCATGACCACTTTGCGCTGGCTGAGTACACGATCCGGGGTTTTCAAGTTCGATACCAGCACGACTTGCTCCGCAAACTGCAGGCTTGGCGCCCTACTGTTGTCGTGAGCATGTGCCATTCAGGCACTATTTCCGAATGGCAGATGTTGCGATGGGCGGCCCGAAATGGGATACGGCGTGTTGCATGGCAGTGCGGTTATGAATACAGCCCCGGCAGCGCGCTAAAGCGGCTAGCCTTGTCGCGGTTCGTGCCGCAATTCGATTTTCATCTTTGTTATCACACGAATGCTCAGCGCTATTCGGTGCAACATGGCGCCCATACGGGGCAGACACTGGTGATGCATAACACTATTGACGAGAGTTCAATTCGCGCAGGCGATCCTGCAGCGGCCCGTGCAATGTTGTGCCGCAAGCACACTGCGCTGCACGGCAAGAAGATCGTGCTTTACGTGGGTGCCGTACTGGCCGAGAAGCGACTTGAACTGGTGTTTGACGCGCTCGCCAAACTGGCGCGACCTGACACGGTGTTTTTGCTCGTGGGGGACGGCCCTCATTTGGCTGCCCTGAAGGCCCGCTTCGCGGATCGCACAGATTGGCTGTCTACCGGCAGCATCATCCACGGCGTGGGTGACTATTTCGACGCGGCTGATGTTTTCGTTTTGCCAGGCACGGGTGGTTTGGCGATAAACGAGGCCATGGCGCATCGTTTGCCCGTGATTTCAGGCTATGCCGATGGCAGCGCGGACGATCTGGTTGTTGATGGTGTCACGGGATTTCGCTTGCAACAGGATTCGCCTGCGGAATTGGCTGACCGTTTGAACGATGTGCTGTCCGATCCCGCGCGTGCAGCCGCCATGGGGCAGGCGGGTGAGCAGCGCATTCGTGGGCATCTGTCTTTCAAATCGTTCATTGACCGCGTGGTCAAGGTTCTGGTCGAGCAGCATGCCAAGGCGGGCCAAGAAGCATGAGCACGTCCATGGGCCAACTGGCGGGTATTGCGATCACGTTGGGCGATCAGGCGGGCGTGCTGGCCGACATCGAGAAGCGCATTGAGGACCGCCGACCCGGGGGCACGATCTCGATCACCAACACCGAGTCGATGTACCACGCGCTGCGCCGCCCGGCGCATCTGGCTTTCATCAATAGTTCGCAGCACTCGTTGTGTGATGGCGTGGGCGTTATTGCCGCTGGTTATTTTTGGGGCTTGCGGGTACCGCGCTACAACGGTCCGATCCTGCAACTGGATTGTTCGAACATTGGCCAGGCCAAGGGCTGGCGACATTTCTTCTACGGTGGCAAAGAGGGCGTTGCCGATTTGATGGCGGCCAAGCTGAAGGAAAAGTACCCCGACCTGCAAGTGGTGGGCACTTATTGCCCGCCCTTCCGTGATCTGACGGCAGAAGAAGACGCGCAGGTGGTGCAGATGATCAATGCTTCGCGGCCCGATTTTGTTTGGGTGGGCTTGGGTCTGCTCAAGCAGGAGGCCTGGATCGCTGCCCATGTGGGCCGCGTCCAAGCGCCCTGGATGGCGGGCGTTGGCGCTGCCTTTGATTACCACTCTGGCGCGGTGCCCTGGGCGCCAGCGCCGGTCCGAGCCTTGGGCCTGGAGTGGTTGTTTCGGCTGATCGTCCAACCCAAGTTGCGTGCCAAGCGCTATTGGTGGTCGCTGGTGTTTGTATTGGAAGCCGGTGCGTCCGGGCTACTCGGCCTGCGCTTTCTGCGCAGCCGTCAGCCGGCGAAGCGCTGAACGATTTTTTTCGGTATCAAGGGGTTGATGTGGTGGTTCGAATTGGAATGATCGGGTTGGGCAAGATGGGTTTGTCGCACGTGGCCATCGTGCGCGCCCACCCTGAAGTGCAGTTGGTCGCAGCCTGCGACACGATGACCTACCTCACCGATGTGCTGCAAAAGCACACCGGTCTGAAGTGTTATGACGATCTGGACAAGATGCTGGCCGCCGAGCAACTGGATGCGGTGGTGGTGTCCACGCCCAGCAAATTGCACGCAGGCATGGTGGCCAAGGCGTTGGACAAGGGGCTACACGTTTTTTGCGAGAAGCCCTTTGTATTGGATGTGGCTGACGGCGAGAACCTGACACAGCAGGCTGACGCCAAAGGCTTGGTCACGCAGGTGGGCTACCACTACCGCTTTGTGGGTGCCTTTCAGGAGGCGGCGCGCATTGTGCGCAGTGGTGCGCTGGGCGACGTGCATCACGTGCGCGCTGAGGCTTATGGGCCGGTGGTGCTCAAGGCCAAGGGCGGCACCTGGCGCTCGGCCAAAAGCGAGGGCGGCGGTGCGTTGTACGACTATGCGTGTCACGCCATTGATCTGGTCAACTTTGTGGCGGGCGCACCGGAGGCGGTCAGTGGTGTGGTCCGGCACGGGGTGTTCTCGCGAGATGTCGAGGACGAGGTGTACTGCTCACTGCACTACACCAACGGCGCCAGCGGCCAACTTTGCGTCAACTGGAGCGACGAGAGCTTCCGCAAGATGTCCACCAAGATCTCGGTGTGGGGCACCAATGGGCGCATCACTGCTGATCGGCAGGAGTGCCAGATCTACCTGCGTGAGCCCAGCGCCGCGTTGCCGGGCGTACCGGCCGGCTGGACAGTGCGCTACACCACCGATCTCACCCAGGGGGTGTGGTTCTACCTGCGCGGCGAAGAGTATTCAGCGCAGATCGACTACTTTGTACAAAGCATCCAGCAGCGCCGCACTGACGGTGAAAACAACTTCCGTTCAGCGGTGCAAGCTGACCGGGTGGTCAGCATGATCCTGGCGGAAAGCAACAGCAGCGGGCCTGGGCTTACCAGCAGCGCACCGGCCGCCAAGGGGCTGCTGGGCCGCATCTTTGGCTGAGCCTCAAGCCGCCGTCACCCGCTTTCACAAATTGAGAGATATCCCGATGGACCGTGTACTTTTCGGTGACAACCAGTTTTTTGGTGTCAACCACATGTCAGAGGAAAAGGCCAGGGCGCAGCAGATGCGCTTTCAGGATCTGCAAGCCATCATCGATGTGCTGGATGCCGCCTACCAGGAGGGTATCCGCACCTTCATGTGCACCACGCATGATCGGGTTGCGCAGGTCTGCGACCACTTCCGGGCCCACCCGGAAAAGTACCCCGACTACCAGTTCTACCCATGCATGCCCTATGCGCACAAGTACGCAAACGCGGTCACTGAGCACGGCATGATTGACGCGCTGCGCATGTTTCTGCCGCAGGACGGTGCAGTAGGCGCCATGCTCAAGGGTGGATTGGCGCTGGCCAACAAAGACATCGGCACCATCCTGCAACTGCTGATCGATGCCGAGATGAAGATGTTCCACGGCCTGAAGACGCCGGTGGTCTTTATCCAGAACGTCATCACCGATCTGCTGCTGGGGCTGGGCTTTGACGAACTCTTTCGTGTCTTCCACGACCACGTGCGCGACCGCTACGGCGCCGAGGCGGGTTTCATCACGATGAATGTGCCGCGCCTGCTGGATGTACTGGAGCGCCAGGGCATCGACAACCCGATCGTGTGCGCCAACATCAACAAGATCGGTTTCCGCATGTGCGGTGGCATAGATCTTTACGAGAAGACGATTGCTACGCGCCGCTTCAGGCCGGTGGCGATGTCGGTGCTGGCGTCGGGTGCCATCGCGCCGCGCGAGGCGATTGAGTACGTCTGCAAGCAGCCGCAGATCGAGTCCATCGTCTTTGGGGCTTCCGGCCGCGGCAACATACGGCAGACCAAGGCATTGATTGACGAGTTAAGTGCGTCGGCAGGCGCAGTGGCAGCTTGAGTATGCCCACTCGCGTTTGTCTCAGAGTGGCCCGTCACGTGGGCCATGGGCTTGCAAGACGACGCCGCGCTTGCGCTTCAATCTGACCGGGCGCTGCGCCCGGCTTGCCGTGGGAGGCAATCGATGGCCGCATTTCTGTCAAAGGCGTTCAAGCGACGCGTCAAGGGTTTCCTGAAATCGCTGACCCAAGGGCAGCGCGCAGCCAAACTGGAGCGGACTGCAGCGCATGTCACCCGCGAGCAACTGGCAGTTGATTTGCGTGCTCTGGGGCTGATCGAGGGTGATGTTGTCTTCGTCCATTCTTCGCTAAAGAGCCTGGGCTTTGTCAAAGGTGGTCCGGCCGCGGTCATCGGTGCGCTGCAGGATGCCGTGGGCCCTACTGGCACGCTGCTGTTGCCCACCTACTATTTGCCAGGCGTCAGTATTCATGAAACGTGCCAGCTTACGGACTATGTGTTCAATCCGACGCTGCACGGATCGACCATGGGTGCGTTGCCCGCGGCCTTTTTGGCAACACCAGGGGTATCTCGCAGCATCCACCCGACACATTCGGTGTCGGCATTGGGTAGGCACGCGGCCTACTTGACAGAAGCGCATCACCTGGCGCCGTCAGTGTTTGGCGCAGGTTCGCCATGGCAGCGATTTGTTGGGCTGCCGCAGAGCAAGGTATTGGGTTTGGGCGTGTCTATGGGTCCAATCACGTTCTATCACCTGGTTGAAGACACCATGGCTGAGGAATTTCCCATTCGCGTCTGGCAAGGACACACCTATCAATTGCCTTGCCTTGACCATCAAGGAAATAGACATCTTGTTCCGGTGCGTGCATTCGAGCCAGCATTGAATGCGCGTCGCATCGATGCCAAGTCCCGCGGAGACCTCAGAGATTATTTTGCCGCTGAATTCCGACGCGTCAATCTGCGGCGGGAGGGCTCGGTTGGCAGCACGCAGGCTTGGACAATCGATGCGCCACCGTTTCTTGATCACATGAAGGCGCTGGCGCGTGAAGGTGTCACTATTTACTCAAGCGCAGGCGAGCTTGCGGCCAGGCCTATTCCTGGTTGGCCAGAGCAAGGGCGCGAGATAAAGTGACTTGGCTGCACGCACGACAATTCGCTCCCATTGACCTTGACGTGCATGCGGCTTTATTTCGGCTCGCGTGGATAGCGTGCGGCGCGATTAAGAAAAATGGCAGCAGAGATATGAAGACACTCATCACGCTAGACTATGAACTGTTTTTTGGTGGAAGGCCGGGTACTGTCAAGCGGTGCCTAATAGACCCCACCGATGCACTTCGCGCCCAGGCCAAGCGGCTTGGGTGTCGAATGATATTTTTTGTCGACGCTGGCATGCTTGTTCGCATGAAAAGCGAAGCAAATCGACACCCGTCGGTTGCCAGCGACTTTGACGAAGTAAGACGGCAACTTGAGCGGCTGGTCGCTGAAGGCCACGATATTCAGTTGCACATTCATCCGCACTGGGAGGATTCGCACTGGAGCGACGGCGGTTGGGTAATGAATACGCGCCGGTATCGTCTGCACCAGTTTTCTGACAATGAAATTCGGCGAATCATCAAGGAGTACCGTGAGGTGTTGGCCGAGGCGGCCGGTTTTAATGATATATGCGCCTATCGAGCAGGCGGGTGGGCGCTGCAACCCTTCGAGCAGATTGCTGCGCCGCTTGGCGACAACGGGATTGTGATCGACAGTTCTGTCATGCCTGGGCAGCACCTTGAAGACGAGGTGCTTAGGTTCGATTTTCGGGCGGCACCCATGAAAGGGGCATGGCGATTCTCAACTGACCCGAACCTGGCGTGTGCCAAAGGCAATTTTTTGGAGGTGCCGATCTCATCGACACTCGCGCCAGCGCTGACGAAAATATCATCAGCAATCTCCAAACGGCTGGGGCCGGCAAAGCATTCCATTTTTGGGGACGGTAACTCCATCAATTCCACATCACCTGGTCGATCAATGTCGAGGTTCTTGCGACTTTTTAGCGCGGAGCCAGTCGCGGCAACCCTGGACGGTTATAAGTCAGTGTTGCTGGGCGGGGCCTACAACGAGCATGTGAGACGCGAATCCAGCACTTTCGTCGTTATCGGGCATCCAAAAACACTGACGCCATTTGCGGTTGAGCAATTCTCCGAATTTCTGAAGTCTTGCGCGCCGCAAACTGCCACATTCCCCCAAATTCGCGATTCCTTCATGACGATTTAATCGCCTCGCCAGTCAGCGGTCCAAAAATATCTATTTTGGCGCTGCGCCTAAATCGGTACTGCCGGCACAGTGAGGGTGCTGCACCAGCACCACAAGGCACTTCAATTTGGGGGCGAGACATAAGGCCCCTGCTGCGGCTGGAATAACCAACTACAGTTGGTTTAATGCGCAACCTTTGCTGTTGACGCCAACGCCGGCAAGCGTATTGGGGCAGCGATCTTGTGAGTCCGGGATGCCATCACCATCGCTGTCCACCAGACTTGCATCGCGCGTGTAGATAATTTCTGCGCTGCGGCCGGCCAGGTAATAGGGCCAGGTCACCGGCAGGTTGTCGCTCAGCCGCACATAATTGGCGCACAAGGTCGGCTGCGTTGCGGCCACGGGGCAGCTCAACTGCATTGCCGGGCTGCCGTTGTTCACCAGGATGTCGTTGCGGGTCAGGGCATCGGCTGGTGTGATGGTCACCACTTCTAGGTTGGCCATGCTTACCACCTGTCCGAGTTCAATGCTTTGCGCGTCCACCCGGGCACCCATGTCCTTGGTGATCGGGTCAGCCGCGTTGACAGTCGTGGTGGCTTTGAAGATCACGCTATAGCGCTTCCAAGCTGTACCTGCGGTCATTTTCAGTGACCGATCCGACAGGGATTCATAGCCGTTTACGCCGCCCCCGCCGCGCCTCAGCACGATGTTGACGAGTTGATTGTCGGCGCCGGTGGCCAGGTCTACGCTCATGCGGTACCAGGTGCCGGCAGTGACCGAAAAGTTGGGCGAGGACAGTATGCCCGCCGACGCACCCGTGACGTACCGGGTGCACCAGCCCGGCAGGCAGCTTTCTCGCACCAGATATCCAAGCGGGCTGGTCAGATTCCAGGCAGTCCAGCCCTTTGAATCACTGGCCAGACTGGCGTTGGGCACGATATTGATGCCGTTGATCTTGACCGACGCAAAGCGCGTCTCGCTGGTGCCCGAGCCGTTGGGATCGATTGATCGGCTGGCGCCGCCGCTGCTGACCGCGCCCTTCCACTGGCCGATGGTGTACATCGTGCGTGCGGCGTTGGTGCGCTCTTCGGCCACGTTGGTGAAGATCCGGTCGAAGTAGCGGTTGAAGTCGAAGCTGCCGAAACGGCTGGTGTCGTTGATCTGGGTCTCAAGGTAGAGGCCCCGCGCATCTGCAGCCGTTGGCACGATCTGGTTGCCGGTGATCACGTTGCCAAACACGTCGCCCAGCGGGTTGTCGGTATTGCGTGTTTCTTGCAACCAAATCTGGTTCTTGCGGTTGCCGTACAGCTTGTTGTCCTTGA
Organism: Burkholderiales bacterium; assembly: GCA_038230175.1. GTDB lineage: Bacteria > Pseudomonadota > Gammaproteobacteria > Burkholderiales > Burkholderiaceae_C > Allorhodoferax. Next base: position 2,522 of record JBBRNS010000070.1, on the reverse strand, counting down.
CCACGTTGTTGGCCGACACGTGAACCTGTACACCGTTGTCGGCGTTGACGACGGTATTGCCAGACACAACAACGCCTGAGGCTGACTCGTCAAGGTAGATTCCCTGGCCCTGGGTGTAGGCGTAGAACGGAGCCTTGCCGGCCAACGCGCCGCGTGAGTTTTGAACCAGGTTGCCGATGATCACATTCTTGTTGTTGGCCCCACTAGCGTAGATGGCGCCACAGTCGTCTAGCACAGAGCAAGTGCCAGCGAGAACATTGTTACTGATGGTGCTGTTGGCGCCGGCATGAATGCCGTTGTTACCGGTGTTGCTAATGTTGTTGCCCGAGACCAATGCGCTCAAGCCTGCACGGATGGCAGCAATGCTGCGGATTGGCAAATTCAGGACGGTTTGCCCATTCATGGCCACGCCGCTATCGGTGATGGTGTTGGAGATCACCTGCATCCCGCTAGCGGGCGCGATCACGTCGTCCTGCCCTGATACTGCGTCTGTACCCAGCCGTACCATGACATTGGCTGTGATGACGGCGGTAACGCTGCCCACAGCATTGATACCCAGCCCGACGGTGTCTTCGATGCGGCTATTGCGCACCACCACGTTGGTGCTGCTGCGCAAGTTGATTCCAGTACCCACCTTGCGCACTGTCAGGTTGTCCAGCACGATGTACTTGAGCGTTGCAATATCAACCCCAGTGGCCAGTTGCGTGGCCTGCAGTTTGGCAGCGGGTGCACTGTTGTCTGGCATCCAGGCATACAACTGCTTGCTGGTGGCGTCATAGTGCCATTCGCCAGCCGAGTCGAGCATCCACAATTGACCCAGCAGGTAATAACCCCAGCCCACATCCAGCGGGTACGAGGTTGGCGTTGACAGGCTCAGGCGTGTGCCGCTCACTGCGCTGATGTCGCGGTCGTCCAGCACCCACGCATTGGTGCGGATGCGGATTTTGGTGCCGGCGGTCAGCGTGGCGCCCGCAGGCAGCTTGAGATCGGCACCGGTGGTCACGTAGGTGCTTACCTGGCGGCTGTTGATCAGTGTTTTGTCTGAGGCAACAGCATTGCGCAAGTACAACGAATCCTGCTGCGCGGCGTCAAACCCACGGTTGGGGTGGTGCGCCTGAGTCATGAAACCCGTGGAGGCTGAAACCTGCAATGGCGCGGTTGCGAGAGCGGCTTTGTAAATGTTGCCCTGGTGCAGCGTCCAGGCGCCGGCGGCAATGGTCTGGCTGCCGTCGATGGTGGGTTGGCTGGCGCAGCCGGCCGGGAACGAGCCTACGGTGATGGGGCTGGTTGCGGTGCCAGATGCGGACAGCTTGAGGGTCTCATTCCAAACATTGCCGCAGGCCAGCAGCACTGAATCGCCTGGGCTCAGCGTTACTGTGGCCAGTTTGGCCAGGCTGCGCCAAGGCCCGGCCCCACTCCGCCCTAGCGTTGCCGCCAATCCATTGTTGGTGTCTGCGCCCAACTTGCTGTCCACGTAGTAGACGGCGCCAGCGCCCGAGAGGGCGGAGGGTGTGCTGACGATGGCCGCCGCTGTGGCGTCCCACGCGGGTGTAGCCGGGGTGTCGGCAACACCGGTCGCGGCCATTGCTGTTTTGTCACTGGCCAGGGCCGCGCCAGGGGACGGCTGCGCATCTGCAGCGGGCGTTGCTGCGGCTACAGCGGTAACGCTGGTTTCAGCCACAGCAAGCGCCAGCGCAACGTCAGGGTTTGATAAATCGGCCGAACTTGCCGGCATTGCGGCTGCAACGGCGGCCTCGGCTACTGGGGCGGTGCTCACGCTGGCACTTGGCGTGGTGGTATCACCCCCTGCACCCCCGCCGCCGCAAGCAGCCATCGCGATGCCGGCAATAAGAACGAGCGCGCGTGACACAGGTCGATTTTTTTCAGAAGATGTGGTCATGTGGACAAGTGAGCGCAGTAGGGGGCTCAGGCCCCGCTGCAGCCTTTGGGGTGCAGTGAGGGTGCCGCAGGTCTGCCGTATCGGCAGTACCGGCGGCTTGGGGTGCGCTGAGGTCAATGCCTGGGCTCAGCCGAAGCCGAGCCTGGGTACAACCCGATTTCGGCTGAGGCTACCGGTCAGTTGAGGGCAGACATGTAGCAATCCAGGCCGATCTTGTGTCGGCGTGTAAGCCGGCAACAGCCTGATTTGGCATGCCGAGTTGTTGCACCCCAGCACTTGGCCCGCTGACGGGCAACCCGTCAGCGGGCTGTCAAGCGATCAGGCAGTGCGCCATCGCGTCGACGATGCGCACGGCGGCAGCGCCGTCCCACAAGTGCGGCCGACGGGCTGCGCTTTCGCGCTGGCCGAGGGCGGCACGCGCCAGCGACACGATGCGGTAGGGCTGGGTGCCGGCCAGCACATTGGACCCTTCATCCACCGTTACGGGCCGTTCGGTGTTTTCACGCAGCGTGACGCAAGGCACGCCAAGCGCCGTGGTTTCTTCTTGCAGGCCACCGCTGTCGGTCAGCACCACGGCGGCGTCTTTCCACAGGTTGAGAAACGACATGTAGGCCTGCGGCGC
>JBBRNS010000069.1:0-16834 GCA_038230175.1 Burkholderiales bacterium | reverse complement strand
CTTTGTGGCCACGGGTGATGCGGAATATGAGCGGCGCTACCGCCAAATTCTGGACATTCGCAATGGTCGGCAACCCAGGCCCCAGGTGTATTCGCCGACCTACTGGCACCTAGCGGGCGCCGGTAAAGCCCCGGCCGTCGCAATGGACGCCGCCATTCCACTCAGGGAGCTGATGCTGCGTGAGGATCTGCGCGACGACGAGCTGGCTTTGCTGGCCCAGGCCCAGGCGCTCTCGGATGCGTTGGCTGGCTTGGAAATCAAGGCCATGGCGGCCAGCGTGGGTGTTTTGGCCGACCGCAGTGGCCAATACCAAGAGCAGGGGGCGACAGACCGCGCTAGCGCCACCCACATGTTGTTTGGTACCGCCTATGAGGATGCCAAAGCCCGCATCATGGAGCCGCTGCAGCGCTTCTCCGACATGGTCGACGCCCGCAATGATGCGCGTATTCGCACCCTGCGCAGCCAGCAGGGCACCCTCATTCAGGGCTTGTTCGGCTTGGTTGCGGCCGCCTTGATCGGTTTGGTGGGGTTTGTGGTTTACAACCGCAGGACGGTTTTATTGCCCTTGCAGCAGCTGCGCCACCAGGCACGCGCCATGGGCCAAGGGGATTACGCTGCACGCTGCGATATTGCCACTGGCAACGAGTTGGCGGAACTGGGGCAACACTTCAACGCCATGGCCAAGGCCATTGAGGACGACGTGGCCGAGCGCGAAACCACGCAGCTGCTCATTGCTGATGTCAATGAAGACCTGGCAGAGCGCGAGCTGATGCTGCAGCAGATCATGGACGCCTCCAGCGTGGCTATTTTTTTGGTCAATTTGCAGGGCGAACTGACCCATGCGAATCGGTGCATGGGTGAAATGTTTGGGCGCGAATTGACAGAACTGATGGGCCAGCCCTACCTGGCACTGATTGACTCGCCCGAACTGGACGTTGCGCGCACAGGAATGCGCAGTCTGTTTGTGGGTGAGGTTGACTGTACCGACGTGGAGCGCCGATACAGGCGTGCCGATGGCAGTGTATTTTGGGGGCACCTGACGGGGCGGCGTTTTTTGGATGCCAGTGGTCAGGTGATGGGCTTGGTGGGTGTGTTGGCTGACATCACAGACAAGAAGCTGGCCCGCCAACACCAGAAAAACCACAGCGAAGTGCTGCAGCTGCTGTCAGAAAAGGCGCCGTTGCCGGTGGTGCTCGATCACATCGTGCGCAATGTAGAGGCCATGCACCCTGACATGGTGTGCAGCGTGCTCTTGCTGGATGCCGATGGCTTGCACCTGAACCATGGGGCTGCACCCAGCCTGCCAGAATTTTTCACCCAAGCCATCGACGGCGTTGCGATTGGGCCAGGGGTGGGCTCGTGCGGTACAGCGGCCTTTGCCAAGGAGCGGGTGGTGGTGGAAGACATTGCGACCCACCCGTGGTGGGCCCCCTACCGGGATCTTGCCCAGCAGGCCCAGCTGGGTGCCTGTTGGTCGCAGCCCGTGCTGTCTGCACAGGGTGAGGTTTTGGGAACCTTTGCGATTTACCACCGACAGCCCGGTCCACCCGAGGCGTTTGAACTGAATTTGATAGAGGACGAGGCGCAACTCACCACACTGGCTATCGACAAAACCCGGGCCGACGACCGGCTGCAATTGGCCGCCAGTGTGTTTGACCATGCGCGCGAATGTATTGTCATCACCGACGCAGATGCCATCATTGTTGAAGTCAACGACATGTTCAGCCTGGTGACCGGCTATACCCGCGAAGAGGCGGTGGGCCAAAATGCGCGTTCGCTGATGCAGTCCGGGCGCCATAGTGACGAGTTTTATGCCGACCGGCGTGCGACCATTTTGGAAACCGGCTATTGGACGGGCGAGGTCTGGAACCAACGTAAAAATGGCGAGGTTTTTGCCGAAATGCTCACCATCAGCCTGGTGCGCGACCCACAGGGCGGGCCACAAAACTTTGTGGCCCTGTTTACCGATATCACACCCATGAAAGAGCACCAGCGCCAGCTGGAGCACATTGCCCATTTCGATTCACTCACCAACCTGCCCAACCGGGTGTTGCTGGCAGACCGGCTGCACCAAGCCTTGACCCAATGCCAGCGGCGCGGGCATTCGGTGGCGGTGGTGTACCTGGACCTGGATGGGTTCAAAGCGGTTAACGATGCCCATGGCCACGCCGTGGGCGACGAGCTGCTGGTGGTGCTGGCCCAGCGCATGAAAGGCGTGCTGCGCGACGGAGACACTCTGGCGCGTATTGGCGGAGACGAGTTTGTGGCCGTGTTGGTGGATTTGGAGCACATGCGCGAAGCCGAGCCGGTGCTGCAGCGCCTGCTGACAGCCGCGTCGGACCCGGCGGACGTTGCAGGCCAGCCGCTGCGGGTATCTGCCAGCGTGGGTGTGACCATTTTCCCCCAGGACAACGCCGAGTCTGACTTGCTGCTGCGCCATGCCGACCAAGCCATGTACGTGGCCAAACAGGCGGGTAAAAACCGCTACCACGTGTTTGATGTGGCGCAGGATGAAGCGGTTAAGCACCAGCACGAGGACCTAGACCGCATTCGCCACGGCCTGGCGCAAAACGAGTTTGTGCTGTTTTTTCAACCCAAGGTCAACATGCAAACCGGCGCGGTCATGGGGGTCGAGGCCTTGATTCGCTGGGAACACCCTGAGCGGGGTTTGCTGCCGCCGGCGGTCTTTTTGCCCACCATCGAAAACCATGTTTTCAGCATCGACCTGGGCGAGTGGGTCATTGCCACCGCACTCCAACAAATGGCCCAGTGGCAAGTGCAGGGACTGGATTTGCCGGTGAGTGTCAACGTCGGTGCGCGCCAATTGCAGCAAGACCAATTTAGCAGCCGTTTGTCGGACCTGCTGGCGCGGTTTCCCACGGTGCCGGCGCAGTCGCTGGAGCTGGAGATTTTGGAGACCAGCGCGCTGCAGGACATCACGCAAGTGTTCCAGACCATCATCGCCTGCCAGGCACTGGGTGTGCGCTTTGCGCTGGACGATTTTGGCACCGGATATTCGTCTCTGAGCCACCTGCGCCATCTGCCGGCCGAAGTGATCAAGGTGGACCAAAGCTTCGTGCGTGACATGCTGGACGACCCCAATGATCTGGCCATCGTCAAAGGTGTCATTGGTTTGGCAGCGGCCTTCCGGCGCGAGGTGATTGCCGAGGGGGTGGAAACCATCGCCCACGGCACCCTGCTGCTCGAACTGGGCTGCCCGCTGGCCCAAGGCTACGGCATTGCGCGCCCCATGCCAGCCAGTGCGCTGCCCGATTGGGTGGCCCAGTGGCAGCCCGATCCACAATGGATGGCGGTCTGAAAGACTGGTCCGCCTAAGGATTGTTATCGCATGGTACCCACTGGTCCCTCGGTCGAAAGCAAGAAGCCCGCACACTGGACGGTAAAGACCAATTACCGCCTGCGCGTGGGCTCCTTCGGCCTTGTGTTTGCCAGTGTTGCCTGTCACGGTTACGAAAACGGCTTAAACCCGGTGCTGTGGGTCCTGGCGGCGCCGCAGTTGCTGGTGTACCCCCATGTGGTGTATTGGCTTGCACGGCGCTCTGCCAATTCCCAGCAAGCGGAAGTGGACAACCTGACCGTTGACTGCCTGTTGTTCGGTCTATTGGCTGCCGCGTTGAAATTCCCGCTGTGGATTACGTTTAATTTTTACGTTGCCAGCACCCTCAATATCACCATCAGCCGGGGTGTTATGGGGTTGGTGCGATCGCAAGTGGCATTTTTTAGCGGCGCGCTGATTGCGGTGGCCTTCTTGGGCTGGCATGTCTCACCCGCCACCGGATGGCCGGCTACCGCCCTGAGCGTGCTGGGTAACGTTGTTTACATGGCCGCCATCGGCGTTGCAGCCTATCGCCGCAACCAACAGTTGCGCGAAACGCGCGAGGCCTTGCGCCTGCGAACGATAGAACTCTCCACCACCTTGGCGCAACTCCAGCGGTCGCAAGTGAACCTATTGGAGGCAGAAAAGCTAGCCTCGCTCGGGTCGTTGGTCGCCGGTGTGGCGCATGAATTGAACACCCCCATTGGCAATGCCTTGGTCACGGCGACCGCAATGGATGAAGAGACCAAGAACATGGCACATCACTTCACGGCGGGTACCATGAAGCGTTCGGCGCTAGAGACGTTTCTGGGCCGAAGCAGTGAGATGTCCATCTTGATTGTGCGTTCGTGCCAAAGAGCGGTTGACTTGATTGTTAGCTTCAAAAAAGTGGCCGTGGATCAGGCGTCCGAGCAACGGCGTCTTTTCGATTTGCGCGAAGTGGTTGCTGACAACCTGGCCACCATTGCCCCCAGTTTAAAGAACCCCAGACTGGAGATGGTCAACCAGGTGCCTGCTTGCATCGCCTGTGACAGTTATCCGGGAGCGCTGGGCCAGGTGCTGGCTAATATCTTGCAAAACGCTGCCTTTCATGCCTTTGATGCCGATGCCCCGGGTCGCATGATTGTGGAGGCAAGCACCCATGCGACGCACGCCACGTTGGCCGTGCGTGACAACGGCAAAGGCATGGGCCCTGAGGTCTTGAAGCATGTATTCGATCCCTTCTATACCACCCGACTGGGGCAAGGCGGGAGTGGCCTGGGGCTCACCATTTGCCGCAACATCGTGACCGGCGTGCTGGGGGGGACCCTGCAGGTGGAATCAACGCTGGGGCAGGGGTCGGTGTTCACCATCGCGTTTCCGCTCAAAGCATTGCCTGCGAAACCCACGAACGTCTACCAAGCGACGACACAGGCTGCCGGGGGCCTGGTGTGAGCGCCATTCTTGGCACTTCTCAATCGATAAGGAAATAACTTGCATGCCCCAATCTGATCGCTCGGTTGCCAGTAAGAAGCCCGTACATTGGACGGTGAAGACCAATTACCGCCTGCGCGTGGGCTCCTTCGCCATTATGTTTGCCAGTGTTGCCTTTCATGGGTACGAAAACGGTTTACACCCGGTGCTATGGATTTTGGCGGCGCTGCAGTTGCTGGTTTATCCCCATGTGGTGTATTGGCTTGCCCGGCGCTCGGCCAACTCGCAGCAGGCGGAGATCAATAACCTGACGGTTGATTGCCTGTTGTTCGGTGCCTTGATGGCCGCTTTGGAATTCCCGCTGTGGATTACGTTTACGGTCTACCTTGCCAGCACCCTCAACATCACCATCAGCCGGGGCGCTTGGGGCTTGCTGCGGTCGCAATTGGCATTTGCTAGCGGAGCGTTGATTGCGGTTGTTCTGCTGGGTTGGCACCTATCACCCGCCACCGGTTGGCCCGCAACCGCCCTGTGTATTTTCGGTAATCTGGTCTACATGATGGCCATTGGTATCACCGCCTATGGCCGCAACCAACAGTTGCGCGAAACGCGCGAGGCCCTGCGCCTGGGTGAGCAAACGCTCAAGGTGAAACTAGACGAGATTCAGTTACTGCAAGCAAAGCTTCAAGAGCAGGCCACCCGCGACCCGCTCACCGGTTTGTTTAACCGGCGTTTCTTGGACACCATTGCGCCGCGCGAATTGGCGCGCTGCGAGCGCGAGGGGCTGCATTTGACCGTCATGATGATTGACCTGGACCACTTTAAAAAGGTCAATGACAGCTATGGACATCAGGGAGGCGACGAAGTTTTGAAGCGGCTTGCAGCCTTGTTGCTAGAAAAAGTGCGCGTCATCGACGTCGCATGCCGTTACGGCGGCGAAGAGTTTTTGCTGTTGCTGCCTAGCATGCCCCCTGAAATTGCCTTGGTGCGGGCCGCGCAATGGCGAGAAGCCTTTGCCAAGGAAGTGGTGGCGTTGGGCGCGCTTCGTATCCAGGCGACGATCTCCATCGGCGTTGCCAGTTACCCGGAACATGGCGATACGCTGAATGCACTGACGCGGTGTGCTGATGCGGCCCTGTACCGCGCCAAGAAAGAAGGGCGCAACCGGGTGGTCATGTACCAAACGGGGATGCAGTCTTAAGCACCTGCATTGCTGCCACTTTTTTACATAAAATCGACCGCTAGCCCTCGTAGAACGTGCGCAAGCAGCTATTTAAATAATAGCAGTTTGTATCAAACCCCGCGCGCACGCTCGGCTTTGAACCGCTCCCTGAAAGCGCCAAAGGTGCCGGTGTCCAATGCCTCGCGCACTTCGCGCATCAGGTTCAAATACAAGTGCAGGTTGTGGATGGTGGCCAGCATGGGGCCTAGCATCTCGCCGCAGCGGTCCAGGTGGTGCAGGTAGGCTCTAGAAAAGCCGTCGCGCCCGCCTTGCTCCCATGACACACCCGATGTACCCGCGCAGGCGTGGCAGGTGCAACTAGGGTCCAGCGGCTGCGGGTCGGTTTTGTGGCGTGCGTTGCGAATTTTTAAATCGCCGTAGCGGGTAAACAGTGTGCCGTTGCGGGCATTGCGGGTGGGCATCACGCAGTCGAACATGTCCACACCATCAGCCACGCCTTGTACCAAATCTTCGGGCGTGCCCACACCCATCAGGTAGCGCGGTTTGTGGGCTGGCAACTGGTGCGGGGTGTGCGCCATGATGCGCAGCATCTCATCTTTGGGCTCGCCCACGCTGACGCCGCCCACGGCGTAGCCGGGGAAGTCCATTTCCACCAACTGGTCCAGCGACTCTTGGCGCAGGTTTTCAAACATGCCACCTTGCACGATGCCAAACAGCGCATTGGGGTTCTCTAGTTTGGTGAATTCGGCCTGGCAGCGTTTGGCCCAGCGCAGGCTCAGCTCCATCGAGGTGCGGGCTTCCCGCTCGGTGGTGATGTGCCCCTTGGTGTCATACGGCGTGCACTCGTCAAACTGCATGACGATGTCGCTGTTCAGCACGGTCTGGATTTGCATGCTGATCTCGGGCGTGAGAAATAACTTGTCGCCATTCACCGGGCTGGCGAACTTGACGCCTTCTTCGCTGATCTTGCGCATCTCTCCTAAGGACCACACCTGAAAGCCGCCCGAGTCGGTAAGGATGGGCTTGTTCCACTTCTCAAACGCATGCAGGCCGCCAAAGCTGGCCATCACGTCCAGGCCGGGGCGCATCCACAGGTGAAAGGTGTTGCCCAAAATAATCTGCGCACCCATCTCTTCCAGGCTGCGCGGCATCACACCCTTGACCGTGCCATAGGTGCCCACCGGCATAAAGATGGGCGTTTGCACCACGCCGTGGTTCAGGGTGAGCGTGCCGCGCCGGGCATGGGAGCCCTCGTAGGTGCTAGTTGGCGTGGTGGTGGCGGGGTCGGTTTTGAGAAGGTCAAATTTCAGCATGGTGCGTATTGTCCTTGATGCCATCAGCGGCCCTGGCGCGCCGGGTAGCACTGGTGCATGCTTAGGTTTTATGGCAAAAGCAAATATGCATTAAAAATGTATCTTATAATCTGCGCTGCATCCTATTAGCATAGTTTTTCTAGTGGGAAGTTGTAGTACATCAATAAACCCGTGCGCCACTTGGCGCGCACCAGCGCAAAGGAAGCCCACCGATGGACAGTGCAATACTGAGTTTGTTGGGGGCTTTTTTGCTCTCGATCATGGGGCTGTTTGTCTTCATCTGGTCCATGCGCAAAGGACTGTTGGTTGAAAACCCGCGCGCGGCGTCCGTTATCTTCGCACCGGGTGAGCTGGGTAAGGTAGATGACCCTGCGTTGCAAGGCGCTGCGCAAGATCGACTGCAGGGCGCCACTGCCCGGCCCGGGGAGTTGGAGCACGTGGATGACCCCGACGAGCTGCGCCACCGGATCGAGGCCGATCACTCCAGTGCGTTCCCGGTGTTTATGTTTATTGCCTTTGCGGTCTTTTGGCTGGTGCTGGGCTCGCTGGCGGGGCTGACCGCATCGCTCAAGCTGCACATGCCCGACTTGCTGGTGAATGAGGCGTGGCAGACGTTTGGGCGCATTCGCACCATCCACCTCACGGCCGTGTTGTATGGCTGGATCACCAATGCAGCGCTGGGCGTCATCATCTGGTTGCTGCCGCGCCTGCTGCGCACGCAACTGGTGGGCGCGATGTGGGTGATGCTGGGCGGTGCGCTGATCAATACCGGCATTGCCAGCGCCATTGGCGCCATCGGCTCGGGCTGGACCGATGGCATGGAATACCTAGAAATTCCGTGGCAGATCGGCATCTTCATCGTGGCCGGTTTCATTTGCATCATTGGCCCTGTGCTGTATACGCTGGTCAACCGCAAGGTGGCGTCGCTGTATGTGAGCGTTTGGTACATGGTGGCGGCGCTGCTGTGGATTGCGCTGCTGTTCATCATCGGCAAGCTGCCCGGCGTGCACACCGGCGTGCAGCAGGCCACTACCAACTGGTGGTACGGCCACAACGTGCTGGGCCTGTGGTTTACGCCGGTGAGCGTGGGCGCCATTTATTACTTTTTGCCCAAGATCATCGGGCGGCCGGTGCGTTCGTACAACCTGTCCATCCTCGGCTTCTGGACATTGGCCTTCTTCTACGGCCAGGTCGGCGGGCACCATCTGATTGGTGGGCCGATTCCAGGCTGGCTGACCACGCTGTCCATCGTGCAAAGCATGATGATGATCATCCCGGTGGCGGCGTTCACCATCAACATGGCCGGCACCATGTGGGGCCGCATGCACCTGGCGCGCCAGTCGCCCACACTGCGCTTCATGATGTTTGGCGGGTTCATGTACATGCTGTCGTCGCTGCAAGGCTCGCTGGAGGCGCTGCGCTCTATCAACCAAGTGGCGCACTTCACACACTTCACCGTCGCGCACGCCCACCTAGGTGCCTATGCCTTTGTCACCATGGTGCTGTTTGGCGCCATTTACTTCATGCTGCCGCGCGTGCTGAACTGGGAGTGGCCGTATCCGCGCCTGATTACTGTGCAGTTCTGGTTGGCAGTGGTCGGTATCAGCATCTACTTTGTGGGGCTGTCCATCGGTGGCTGGTTGCAAGGCTTGGCCATGCTGGATGCATCGCGGCCGTTTATGGAGTCGGTCGCGGTGACCATTCCGTACCTGCAATGGCGCAGTGTGGGGGGCTCGTTGATGCTGGCCAGTCACCTTGTTTTTGCCGGCCATTTCTTGGCCATGGCACTGCGCTTTGGCCCTACACGTACCGGTGCGGCCCTGTTTACACGCCCCACCAAGGCATTGGAGCTCGCACATGGAGAATGAAGTCAAACTCGCCGCCGGTGCAATGGTGGCCCTGTCGGTGGCGACCGCAGCGCTGGTGGTGTTGCCCTATTTGCAGGTGCGCGACATCAAACCGCCTGAGGGCCTGAAGCCCTACACCAGTGCGGAGCTGCGTGGTCGGCAGGTGTATATCGCTAACGGCTGCGTCTATTGCCATAGCCAGCAGCCCCGCGACCGCAACTTTGGCCCTGACGCCGAGCGCGGTTGGGGCCGGGCGTCGGTGCCGGGCGATTATTACTACGACAAACCGCACCTGCTGGGCAGCATGCGCACCGGGCCCGATTTGTTCAATATTGGCGCACGCCAGTCCAGCAAAGACTGGCACCTGGGCCACCTGTACCAGCCGCGTGCCTATGTGCCGGGCTCGATCATGCCGTCCTACCCGTATCTTTTTGAAGTCAAGGACGCAGCCGAACCGGATGATGAGGTGGTGAAGCTCCCGCCCGGCCAAGAGCCAGCCGGAAAAGTAGTAGTGGCGCGCCCGGATGCGTTGGACCTGGTGAAGTACTTGCAGGGCCTGAACCACACTTACCCGGTGCTGCCACCGGCGGTGCCCGCTGCTCCGGCCGCAACCCCTGCCGCGCCTGCTTCTTGATTCCCCAGAGGCCCTTATGACTCCAGAAATCGAACCCTCCATCAAGGCGCAGGAGCGCGAAAACGGCGAGCCCGAGGAGCGCATCCGCCCCGTTCCCCTGGCTGCCGCTGCCATTGCACTGGCCATGGTGCTGTTTGGAGTGGTGTACATCTTTATCTCGGAACCCTTTGGTAATCCGGAGCTGGGCGATCGACGCACCATCGCCGACCTGTCAGGCCCCGTTCCTGCGGCGGCGGGCGCTGCGGTGGATGGCAAGGCCGTGTTTGCGGCGCAATGCGTTGCCTGCCACCAGGCCACGGGCAAAGGCCTGCCGGGCGTGTTCCCGCGGCTGGATGGCTCCGAATGGGTGCAGGGCGACGCGCGCACGGTGGCCAACATCTTGTTGCATGGCATTAACGGCAAGATTACGGTTGCCGGTGCAGAGTACAGTGGTGCCATGCCGTCGTTTCAACAATTGGGCGACGCCGAGCTAGCGGCAGTGGCCAGTTATGTTCGCAGTGCCTGGTCGAACAAAGCGGAGCCGCTACCGGCCACCTTGTTTACGCAAGAACGCAAGGCCAGCACACGCACCACGCCATTTGAGGGCGGCGAGGCACTGCACGCCCTGGCCACCAAGGCCGACTGACGCCAACGCCAAACCAGGAGCACCTGCCATGCTGCGCACCGCTCTTCTGGCGTGCCTTCTGGCACTGGCTGGATATGCCAGCGCCGCCTGGTTGACACACGATTTTGAGGTCTGGACCGCCGAGGGCGCACGCCGCTTGGAGGTGGCGCAGCAACCCGTGCCGGTGCCACCCGTCACGGTAGAGGGCCCAAATATCGCTTTGCAGAGCTTGCCTACATTCTTGGCCCAGGGCCATGGCATCACACTGGTCGACTTCATCTACACCCGCTGCCAAACGGTCTGTCTGTCGCTGGGCGGCAGTTTTCAGCAACTGCAAGCGGCGCTGCAGGTGGACCGCGCCGCAGGGCGCGTGTCCAATGTGCACCTGCTATCTATCAGCCTGGATGGCACGCACGACACCCCTGCTGTGCTTCAGGCTTATGCGCGCACGCTGCAGGCCGACCCGGCGCTGTGGGCGTGGGTGCGGGTGCCCAATGCCGTGCAGCAGCAGGCGCTGTTGCGGCGCTTGGGCGTGGTGGTGGTGCCGGATGGGCGGGGTGATTTTGAGCACAACGCAGCCTTTCTGGTGCTGGACGCGCAGGGCCGCCTGGTGCGGATATTTGATTTGGCTGAGCAGCAACTGGCGTTGGACTATGCGCGCCATTTGGCGAGAGGGGGGCGGCTGTGAATGGGCGGCGCCTGCACGCTGCCGTAACGGCTTGGTGTCCCACCCCGCGTCAGGTGTTGGCAGCCCTGGCCCTGTTGGCGCTGCTGCTCGTGCCCGCGCTGCGCCAGTGGCTCACGGCCAGCATGTGGCGGCACATGCTGCTGCAGTTCCCGCTGTGGATGTTGGCTGGTGTGCTGTTGGTGGCGGGCCTGCCACCTGGCGTGCGCGTACGCTTGGCACGCTGGAATGCCCACGGCATCAGTGGGCTGGTGGGCGCGGGTGCGGTGCTTGCGGTGCTGATGGTGCCGCGGGTGCTCGACCTGGCGTTGGTATTTCCGTTCATAGAAGCGACCAAATGCGCGGCCCTGCTGCTGGCCGGTGCGGCGCTGCGCCTGTCGTGGCGCCCTGCGGGGCTGGTGGTGCAGGGCTTCTTCTTGGCAAACGTGCTGCCCATGACCGCTGTGGTCGGGCAGCTGTACATCGACAGCCCTTTGCGCCTGTGTAACGCCTATCGGCTGGAAGACCAGACTCGCCTGGGCCAGTGGCTGGTGACCACCTCAGCGCTGCTGGCCTTGGGCTGGCTGGTGCGGGTGGCATGGTGGGTCGTGCGGCGTGAAGGCCTAGTTGTGCAGGCAGGTAACAAGCCGTGAGCGTTAAGTGTGCGCCAACAAAAAAAGGCCCCGAGAGGCCTTTTTTGCTTTTTGGGACGAACCCGGTCGCTGCTTAGTAGCTGCTACGGCCACCGCCGTATCCACCACCACCGCCACCGCCGCCGTATCCACCGCCGCCGCCGCCACCACCGTAGCCGCCGCCGCCGCCAGAGCGACCACCGCCGCCGCCGCCGTAGCCGCCACCGCCGCCGCCAGAGCGGGGAGGACGTGCTTCCATGGGCTTGGCTTCGTTCACAGTCAGAGCGCGACCGTCGAATTGTTGGCCGTTCATTGCGTTGATAGCGGTTTGTGCTTGCGCATCATCGCCCATTTCAACAAAGCCGAAGCCTTTTGAGCGGCCGGTGTCGCGGTCCATCATGACCTTGGCGCTGGTTACGGTGCCGTGCGCGCCGAATTGTTGTTGCAGATCTTCGTCACGGAAGGAATAAGGCAGATTGCCCACGTACAGTTTATTGCCCATGAAAGGACTCCTAAAAATTACTCAAAAACACGATGGAGTCCATAACCGACAACAACAAACCAATGAAGACTTAGAGCAGACGCGAGACCGACATTCACCGTAGACCATGTATTGCACATAGTTCAACAATACGGGACGCATGTTACGCCAACTTTACCGGTCTGGCGACTTTCTTTCGTTTGGCCGCACCAACAACATGGCATCCCCGTAGCTAAAAAAGCGAAATTCCCGTGCAATAGCATCACGATACAGCGCCATGATGTGGTCATAACCGGCAAAAGCGCTGACCAGCATCATCAGGCTGCTCTTGGGCAGGTGGAAGTTGGTTATCAACACATCGACCAGTTTGAAGTCGAACCCTGGGGTGATGAAAATACCCGTATCGCCCCGCGCCACACCGCTGTGCGCCCAGCTCTCCAGCGTGCGCACGGTTGTGGTGCCCACCGCCACAACGCGTCCGCCGCGTGCACGGCAGTCGGCTATGGCCCGCTGGGTGGCATCGGGCACCTCAAACCACTCGTTGTGCATTTGGTGCTCCGACAGGTTCTCGGTCTTGACCGGCTGGAAAGTGCCTGCACCCACATGCAGGGTCACATGGGCTTGCTGCACGCCCATGGCGGCCAACTGGTCCAATAAGGGCTGGTCAAAATGCAGCGCGGCGGTGGGTGCGGCCACGGCACCGGGATTTTTGGCAAACACGGTCTGGTAGCGCTGGGCATCCTCAGCCGTGTCGGCATGGGTGATGTAAGGCGGCAGCGGCACATGGCCGTGGCGCGCCATCAATGTGTAGGGGTCGTCGCCGGTGTTGTTGCTCAGAACAAACCGGAACAGCGGGCCATCCGCGTGGGGCCAGCGCCCCAGCATGGTGGCGCTTAAGCCGTCTTCTTGGCCCGCAGCACACACCAGCTTGATGGTGGCGCCCACCTCGGGCTTTTTGCTCACCCGCATGTGGGCGGCGACCTGGTTTCCGCCCAGTACCCGCTCTACCAGCAGCTCGACCTTGCCGCCGGTGGCTTTTTCACCAAACAGGCGGGCGTTGATCACTTTGGTGTCGTTAAACACCATCAGGTCGCCGGCGCGCAGCAGGCTAGGCAACTCGCGGAAGATGCGGTCCACGCTGGGGTGCGTGGTGCCGTCTAGCAGGCGCGAGCCGGTGCGCTCGGGCGCGGGGTGCTGGGCGATGAGGGCTTCGGGCAATACGAAGTCAAAGTCGCTCAGGGTGTGGGTGGTGGTGACAGTGTTGGTCACCGCAGCAGGTGCAGAGAAGGTCATAGTGCTTGAGGGTTGGACAAACCCGTGCCAAGGTAGTTGAAAGAAAGGGCAGAATTGTCCCATGCTGCACAGCACCGCGAAACCCTCCCCTGTCAAAGCCCCCGCTAAGGCGCCCAAGACGCCGACGCAAAAGGCATTGGAGAAGCTCGGCCTCAAGCGCGACATCGACCTGGCCCTGCACCTGCCACTGCGCTACGAGGACGAAACCCGTATCACCAAGCTGGACGAGGCGCGCGAGGGTGACACGATCCAAATCGAGGCAACGGTGACGGCCTGCGAGGTGAGCTACCGGCCACGCAAGCAGCTCATCGTCACGGTCAATGACGGCACCGACAGCTGCACGCTGCGCTTTTTTTACTTCTACCCCTCACAGCAAAATGCGCTGGCGGTGGGCAACCGCATTCGTGCCCGGGGCGAGGCCAAGGGTGGATTTTTAGGCTGGACCATGCTGCACCCCGCCTTTCGGTCGGCTGTGGGGGACCTGCCCCACGCCCTGACACCGGTCTACCCCACGGTGGCGGGGCTGTCGCAGCCAGTGCTGCGCAAAGCGGTGTTGGCGGGTTTGGCGCAGGCCGACCTGACGGACACCTTTGCGCCGGGCGATCTGGGCGTTTTAGATACCCGAATTGGCCACCACCCCTTGTGGACATTGCGCGAAGCGCTATCATTTTTGCACCACCCTGCGCCCGATGTGTCGCTGGATACGCTCTCGGACCACAGCCACCCCGCCTGGCAACGGCTCAAAGCCGAGGAATTGTTGGCCCAGCAGCTCTCGCAACTGCAGTCGCGGCGGGCTCGGGCGGCATTGCGGGCGCCCGTTTTGGCGGTGCCGCCGTTTGGCGACGCGCCCGGTCGAGCAATTGGAAGTGGCATTGACAGTGCGATTGGCGCCGCCGTAGCGCTGTCGGTGCGTGCCGCACCGCTGCATGCGCGCTTGCTGGCAACCTTGCCCTTTGCCCTGACCCCAGCGCAGCAGCGGGTTGGCGACGAGATCGCGCACGACCTGGCGCGCCCCGTGCCCATGCACCGCCTGCTGCAGGGCGATGTGGGGTCGGGCAAGACGGTGGTGGCCGCGCTGGCGGCTACGCTGTGTATGGACGCGGGCTGGCAGTGCGCGTTGATGGCGCCGACCGAAATTCTGGCTGAGCAGCACTTTCGCAAATTACTCAGTTGGCTGGAGCCGTTGGGCATCACCACCGCATGGCTGACCGGCACGCAAAAGACCAAAGAGCGCCGTGCCATGCTGGCCTTGATTGAGAGCGGAGAGGCCGCGCTGGTGGTGGGCACCCACGCGGTCATCCAAGAAAAAGTGCATTTCAAAAACCTGGCGTTGGCCATCATTGACGAGCAGCACCGCTTTGGCGTGGCCCAGCGTTTGGCCCTGCGCAATAAGCTGTTGCACGACGGCATGGAGCCCCATATGCTGATGATGACGGCCACCCCGATTCCCCGCACGCTGGCCATGAGCTACTACGCGGATTTAGACGTGTCCACCATTGACGAGTTGCCGCCGGGGCGCACACCCATCATCACCAAGGTGCTGAACGAGAACCGCCGTGACGAGGTGATTGAACGTATCAAAGACCAGGTGGCCCAGGGCCGGCAGGTCTACTGGGTGTGCCCGCTGATTGAAGAAAGCGAGGCGCTGGACCTGACCAACGTCACCGAAACCCACCTCGAACTGAGCGCCGCGCTGGCCGGCACCCGCATGGCCAGCGGTGAGCCCGCGCTGGTGGGGCTGCTGCACTCGCGCATGCCCACCGAGGATAAAAAGGTGGTGATGGCCGCCTTTAAAGACGGACACATTGCGGTGCTGGTCAGCACCACGGTGATTGAAGTGGGGGTGGATGTGCCCAATGCATCCCTTATGGTGATTGAGCACGCTGAGCGTTTTGGCCTGAGCCAGTTGCACCAGTTGCGCGGGCGGGTAGGGCGGGGGGCGGCGGCATCGGCCTGTGCGCTCTTGTATTCCACCGGGGATGCGCCGCGCTTGAGCGAGGCGGCGCGCGCCCGGCTCAAAGCCATGTCTGAGACCAATGACGGTTTTGAGATTGCTCGGCGCGACCTCGACATTCGCGGACCTGGCGAGTTTTTGGGTGCACGGCAGTCGGGTGAGGCCATGCTGCGGTTTGCTGATCTGAATCGTGACACAGCGCTGCTGGACTGGGCTAGACTGGAGGCGCCCATGATGTTGGATCACCACCCCGCATTGGCCGCGCGCCATATTGCCCGGTGGTTGGGTGAAAAAGCAGATTTTCTAAAGGCCTAAGCAGCGAATGGAAAGCATTGGATTTCTCCCGCTTCTTTGGTGGTCCCTGGGGGCCGCCAGTTTGGTGGGCGCCTGCTTTTATTTGTACATGGAGTACCAGGCCTATTTGCTGCGCACGCAGGTCAGTGGCATACCGGGGGGGTTGCGCTTTACCTCGCGGCTGCTTGTGGCCGAAGCACGATACGCCGCCAAGCACCTGGTGGTGGAGGCCCGCAATGCCCACTACAAACGGCGCCCCCTGCCCGAGGGCAATGAAGTGCTGAAAACGGGCGAAGTGACCGCCACCTTGCCAGCTGCGGGCCTGCAAATGCAGGTGTTTCGCATGGTTGAGAAAGATGGCGTCAGCGGCGCACCGAAGGACACCGGTCTATGCAGCATCGTCTTTACCGCGTCGGACGAACTCAAGATGCAGGCTAGCCATACCAGCGTGGGTGAACGTGCGGAGCTGCGCCTTGAGGGCATACCAGCCAGCGTAGCCGCCGACTTCCAAACCTTTGCTAACACCTTGCAAGCGTGGCTGGACAAGGTGGAGCATGGTTTGAAGATGGAAATTGAGGCCGCCCGTTTGCGCGAGGAGGCCGCCGCCCGCGCCAAGGAAAAAGCCGAACGCGACGCCCTGGCCGCGCAGGCCGCAAACGTCGTTCTCAGTGACGAGCAGCGCGAAGCACGCGCCGCAGAGCAAATTGCCAAATGGCGGGAGGCGGCTGGATTCACGGGCAATGCAACCGAGGTCAGCATTGAGCCCAATGGAGATATTCGGTGGTTTATTGATCTGGGACTGGGCGGGCGCGTCACCCTGCACGCAAACAATCGCACCTTCAGCGGCAGTTTGAGGGGTGCGGCGGTGAAGGGTTTGGGTGGCGAGTTGGAGCTTGGTGTGCGTGACGACTATTGGACCGAAGACGAACCCATTTTGGCAACCTTCCGCATTCTGGGCGGTGCATCGCCCGATATACGACGGGCCTGGAACGAGCGCCTGGATATTTTGGTGCAGAGCCTGGGCTAACAACATGACACTGACCGAGCTGAAATACATTGTGGCCGTGGCCCGCGAGCGCCATTTTGGCAAGGCCGCGGAGGCCTGCTTTGTGTCGCAGCCCACGCTGTCAGTGGCGGTGAAAAAGTTGGAAGAGGAGTTGGACCTCAAGCTGTTCGAGCGCAGCG
>JBBRNS010000068.1:0-16896 GCA_038230175.1 Burkholderiales bacterium | reverse complement strand
ATGGTGTCTTCGTTGTGGATGCCGGTGACCAAGCGCTCGTAGGCGATGAACAGCAGCGCCAAACCCGGGGCTTCGTAGATGCCGCGGCTTTTGGCTTCGATGATGCGGTTCTCAATCTGGTCGCTCATGCCTAGGCCGTGGCGCCCGCCAATTTTGTTGGCTTCCAGGATCAAGGTCACCAGGTCGGGGTATTCGACGCCGTTCAGGGCCACGGGGTGGCCTTCTTCAAAACGCACCGACACTTCTTCGGACTTGACCACGCAGTCGTCCCGCCAAAACGGCACACCCATGATGGGGTTGACGATTTTCATGCCGCTGTTCAAAAACTCCAGGTCTTTGGCCTCGTGCGTGGCGCCCAACATGTTGCTGTCGGTGCTGTAGGCTTTTTCGGCGCTCATCTTGTAGCCAAAGCCATTGGCGGTCATGAAGGCGCTCATCTCGGCGCGGCCACCCAGCTCGTCGATGAACTGCTGGTCTAACCAGGGCTTGTAGATTTTCAGCGCGGGGTTCACCAGCAGGCCGTAGCGGTAAAAACGCTCGATGTCATTGCCCTTAAAGGTGCTGCCGTCGCCCCAGATGTTCACATCGTCCTGCTGCATGGCGCTGACCAGCATGGTGCCGGTCACCGCACGGCCCAGCGGCGTGGTGTTGAAGTAGGTAGCGCCGGCGGTGGTGATGTGGAAGGCGCCGGCTTGCAATGCAGCCAGGCCTTCGGCGGCCAACTGCGGGCGGCAGTCGATCAGGCGGGCTTTTATGGCGCCGTACTCCATGGCTTTGCGGGGGATTTCGTCGTAATCGGCTTCGTCGGGCTGGCCCAGATTGGCGGTGTAGGCGTAGGGCAGGGCGCCCTTTTGCTTCATCCACAAAAGGGCGGCGCTGGTGTCCAGGCCGCCGGAGAAGGCGATGCCGACCTTTTGGTTGGCGGGGATGTTTTGGAGGATAGTGTTAGACATGTTTTTGGCCTCTAGCCCTCGTGGAATATGCGCAGGCAGCTATTGAAATAGGAGCAAATGACGAGCAGGGGGAAGTGTCGCCAATCAACCGAAGTGGCAGATGTAGTGGTACAGCCCGCCCACGCGAATGTCGAACTGCGAGTTGCCCGGCACGTTGAACTGCTCGCCTGGGGATGACTTGACCCACTCGTCGGTGCCGGCCAGCTTGTATTCGCAAGAGCCGCCCACGCACTCCATGATCTCCGGCGCACCGGTTTTGAATGTCAGGGTGGCGGGCAAGATGACGCCGACTGATTTTTTGGTGCCGTCAGGGTAGGTGATGCCGTGGCTGACACATTTGCCGTCAAAGTACACATTGGCTTGCGTGTTGACGGTGATGTTGGCGATCTGGGTGGTGGGTGTCGTGCTCATGGTCTTGAAATGCTTTTATTGTTGAAAGGGCGCCGTTTCAGCCGTGTACCGCGTGGTGCCGGGCAAACAGGCGTTAACCCACGATTTTAGGGCAGTCGCGCTGCAAAGCCTTCAGGGGTGAAACCGACGGTCACACCACCGTCGGCCCAGTGCACCACTGGACGCTTGATGGTGCTGGGGTGGGCCAGCAAGATGGGGCGGGCGCTGTCGGCGTCGGTCACACCCGCTTTGGTCGCATCATCGAGTGCGCGCCAGGTGGTTCCTTTGCGGTTGAGCAGCGTCTCCCAGCCCACCTTCGATAGCCAGATGTCGAGCGGGGCTTGCGGCACGCCGAGCTTCTTAAAGTCGTGAAACTGGTACGCTTGGCCCTGTTCGCTGAGCCACACGCGGGCTTTTTTGACCGTGTCGCAGTTGGGTATGCCGTAGAGAATAATCATGGTGCAATTTTGGCATATTTGGCATCAAAACAGCCTCTAACCCTCGTTAAACGTGCGCAAGCAGCTATTAAATTGATAGTGCGCTTTGGCGTTACCTATCCATTCACCAAAGGACCTTATCTATGAGCGTCAAATCCGTTTTGACACAAAGTCTGACCCTGCCCAACGGCGCAGTGGTCAAAAACCGGCTGGTCAAGTCGGCCATGTCCGAAGCCCTAGGTGCGCGCAGTGGCGCGCCCACGCCCGAGCTAACCCGCTTGTACCAGGCCTGGGCCGATGGTGGCATTGGTTTGTGTGTGACCGGCAACGTCATGATTGACCGCCGCGCTGTGGGTGAGCCCGGCAACGTGGTGATTGAAGACGACCGCGACCTGAGCGCCCTGAAAGAATGGGCCCAAGCCGCCACCGCCAATAGCACCCAGGCCTGGGTGCAGCTCAACCACCCGGGCAAGCAAGCGCCCAAAGGCCTGAACAAAGAGACGGTGGCCCCGTCTGCCGTGCCGTTTCGCGCCGACATGAAGGCGTTTTTCGCCACCCCGCGTGAACTGACCGATGCCGAGGTGCGCTTGCTGGTGCAGCGCTACGCTGCGGCGGCCAAGGTGGTACAGCAAGCGGGCTTTACCGGCGTGCAAATCCATGGTGCGCATGGGTATTTGGTGAGCCAGTTTTTATCGCCCCACCACAACACCCGCACCGACGACTGGGGCGGCACGCCTGAAAACCGCCGCCGCTTTGTGCTGGAGGTCTACGGCGCCATGCGCAAGGCGGTGGGCGCGAAGTTTCCGATTGGTATCAAGCTCAACTCCGCGGACTTTCAGCGTGGTGGTTTTACCGAAGAAGAGTCGCTGGACACCATCCGCGCCCTGTCTGACGCGGGTATTGACCTGATCGAAATTTCGGGCGGCACGTATGAGGCACCGGCCATGACGGGCGTGAAGGTCGGCAAAGAGCCGGTCAAAGACAGCACACGCCAGCGCGAGGCCTACTTTTTGGAGTTTGCTGAGAAAGCGCGCGCCACCGTACCCACCCCCTTGGTGGTGACGGGTGGGTTTCGCACTGCCAAGGGCATGGCACAGGCCATTGAGTCAGGCGCGGTAGACATGGTGGGCCTGGCCCGTATTTTGGCGATTGAGCCCGATGTGCCCCAAAAGCTGTTGGCCGGCAAGCCCGCTTTGCAGACGGTCAAACCCATCACCACCGGCATCAAGGCCATCGACAAGATGGGTATTTTGGAGATCAGCTGGTACACCGGCCAGCTCAAGCGCATAGGCCGGGGCGAGGCGCCCAAGCCCAATGAGTCGGGGCTGTGGGTGTTTGCCAAGCAAGCCTGGGCGATGGCGCGGGCGGGTAAGAAAAAGCGCACGCCGACCAAGCTGCGGGCGAGCTGAAAGTGGGGAATTGCTGGCACCGCCCCTAAGCGATGCCAGGTGCTGCGCGACAATGGCGGCCTCATGCAAACACCCAACACCCTTGACGAATGGCTGGCCCACTGCGAGCGCCTGCACCCCACCACCATTGACATGGGCTTGGAGCGGGTGCGCACCGTGGCCGAGCGCATGGCGATTCGGTTCGACTGCCCGGTGATCACCGTGGCTGGCACCAATGGCAAGGGCTCCACCTGTGCCATGTTGGAGGCCATCCTGAAGCAGGCCGGTTACCGCACGGGGGTCTATACCTCGCCCCACCTGGTGCGTTTTGAAGAGCGGCTACGCCTTTTGGGTGAGGCGTCAAGTGCTACACAATTGGTAGCGGGCTTCGCAGCAGTGGAGAGGGCTAGGGTCGAAAATGGTGATGAAATATCGCTCACCTATTTCGAGTTCTCAACCCTAGCGATTCTGGATGTGATGGCCCGCAGCGGCCTGGACGTGGCCATTCTGGAGGTTGGCCTGGGCGGCCGACTCGATGCGGTCAACATCATTGACACCGACTGCGCCATCATCACCAGCGTGGACCTGGACCACATGGAATTCTTGGGAAATGACCGCGAGAGCATTGGTTTCGAGAAGGCCGGCATCATGCGCACCGGCCGTCCGGCCATTGTGAGCGACCCCATGCCGCCCCAAAGCGTGTTGGACCGGGCGCTAGAGGTGGGCGCTGACCTGTGGCGCAATGGCCATGACTTCAACGTCGCGGGTGACAAACAGCAGTGGGGCTGGGCTGGGCGCGGCAGGCGTTACAGCGGCTTGGCCTACCCGGCGCTGCGCGGCGCCAACCAGTTGGTCAATGCGGCGGGGGTGTTAGCGGCCTTGACCGCGCTGCGCGAACGGCTGCCGGTGACGGCCCAGGCCATACGCAATGGTTTTGCATTTGTGGAGCTTCCCGGGCGATTTCAGATCATTCCGGGCCAGCCCACGCTGGTGCTGGATGTCGCCCACAACCCGCACTCGGTGGCGGCTTTGGCAGCCAATCTGGACGCCATGGGTTATTTCCCAACGACGCACGCTGTTTTTGGCGCCATGGCCGATAAAGACTTGGGGCCCATGCTGGCGCGCGTCCAGCCGCTGATCGACCGCTGGTATTTCACCGACCTGCCCACACCGCGTGCTGCGCCAGCCAGTACCTTGCTGGCACATTGGCAGGGCAACAACCCCCGCAAAGGTGCCACCGCCCAAACCTGTGCTGACCCCATACAAGCCCTGCAAGCTGCCATCGCGGCGGCTGACCCCACTGATAGAATCGTTGTCTTTGGATCGTTCTATACCGTCGGTGGCGTCCTCTTGCATGGCGTGCCCCGCTTGTTTGCCAAACATCTGAGTACCTAAGTCACCCGTACATGGCCTTTTTTAAATTCCGTAAAGGTGGCGACGACCAAGCCACTGCCCCCTCTTCTAAGGCGCCCGTGAGCGTAGAGACCATGCGCAAGCGCGCCCGCCACCGGCTCATTGGGGCTGCAGTGCTGGTGCTTTTGGGTGTGATTGGCTTCCCCTTGTTGTTTGACAGCCAGCCGCGTCCCATTGCAGTGGACATCGCCATCGAGATTCCGGACAAAGACCAGGTCAAACGCCTGAAAGCGCCGCCGCCCACGCAGCCCCGCACGAAGGCCCAAACGCCAGCAGATGTGCCGGTAGCAGCCGCGAAGCCGGTGCAAACACCCGCAGCGCCAGCCGTATCGGCCACGCGCTTGTCGTCTGGCAATGTCAGCGCTTCTGCGCCGGCCGACGCGAGCGCCAAGTCCCTTGCGAAGCCCGCAGCGCCTGATGCAGTAAAGCCTCAGGCCAAAGCCGAACCCAAACCTGAAACCAAAGCGCCCAGCACGGTGGCCGACAAAGGCGCGCAGGCCGGTGACGCTGCCAAGGCTTCCGCCATGATTGAAGAGCGCGCAAGCGACAAAAAGCCGGCTGCGACCGACGCACGGTTTGTGGTGCAGGTCGGTGCGTTTGCGGATGGGACCAAAGCCCGTGAAGTTCGGTTAAAGCTTGAACGCGCTGGTCTCAAGACCTACACCCAAGTGGTCGAGTCCAAGGAGGGGCGGCGCATAAGGGTGCGTGTGGGTCCGTTTGCGACCAAGCACGACGCTGAAAAAGCGGCTGAAAAAATTAAGAAGTTGGACCTTTCTGCAGGAATTTTGGAGCTGTAAACACAGCCTTCGCGTATGCAGGTCCTGGATTTGATTTGTCTGGCTGGATTGGCCTTTTCTTTGCTGGTTGGCGCGTGGCGCGGCCTAGTGGTTGAAGTGTTGTCAGTGATGAGCTGGATTGCCGCCTTCTTTCTGGCGCAATGGCTCGCACCGGATGCGGCCCAGTGGCTACCCCTAGAGGGGGCGACCGAAGTGGTGCGCTATGCAGCCGGTTTTGTGTTGGTTTTTATTGCGACAGTTTTTTTCGGCAGCTTGCTGGCGTTTGTCATCAAGAAGCTGCTGACAGCGGTGGGCATGCGGCCGGCTGACCGCGTGTTGGGCGCTGCTTTCGGATTGGTGCGCGGCGTGGTGATGATTTTGGCCTTGACGGTGGTGGTGGGTATGACCTCGGCGCGCGCCGCACCGTGGTGGCAAGACGCGGTGGCCCCCCAGGTAGCGACGGTGGTGCTGCAAGGCCTCAAGCCGGTATTGCCGCAAGAGTTTGGAAAGTACTTACCTTAAATGAGCGAATATCTATGTGCGGAATAGTGGGTGTTGTTAGTAATGCGCCGGTCAATCAGTTGCTGTACGACGCGATGCTGCTTTTGCAGCACCGCGGGCAAGACGCTGCCGGTATCGTGACGCAGCAAGAGCGCAAGTTCTTCATGCACAAGGCCAAGGGCATGGTGCGTGACGTGTTCCGCACCCGCAACATGCGTTCGCTGCCAGGCAACTGTGGCCTGGGCCAGGTGCGCTACCCGACTGCAGGCAA
Organism: Burkholderiales bacterium; assembly: GCA_038230175.1. Taxonomy (GTDB): domain Bacteria; phylum Pseudomonadota; class Gammaproteobacteria; order Burkholderiales; family Burkholderiaceae_C; genus Allorhodoferax. The sequence goes on along the minus strand of JBBRNS010000068.1, from coordinate 10,767 downwards.
CGCGTTCAGCGAGGAAGAGGCGCAGCCTTTTTATGTGAATGCGCCGTTTGGCATTGTGTTGGTGCACAACGGTAACTTGACCAACGCCCACGCGCTCAAGGCCGAGTTGTTTACCACCGACCACCGCCACATCAACACCGAGAGCGACTCCGAAGTGTTGCTCAACGTGTTGGCGCATGAGATCGAGGTTGCCACCCGTGGCGTGACCTTGCAGCCGCAAGAGTTGTTTACCGCAGTACGCAAAGTGCATCAACGCGTCAAAGGCTCTTATGCAGTAATCGCACTCATAGCGGGCCATGGTGTGCTGGCCTTTCGCGACCCGTTTGGTATTCGCCCCCTGTGTATGGGCACATTGGACGGCAGCACCGCGGTGGCCAGCGAATCGGTGGCGCTAGAGGGTATTGGCTACGCTTTTGAGCGCAACGTTGAGCCGGGCGAGGCGGTTTTTATTGACCTCAATGGCAAAGTGTATGCACAGCAGTGTTCAGACAACCCGCAACTAAGCCCTTGCATTTTTGAGTACGTTTACCTGGCCCGCCCTGACTCGGTCATGGACAACATTTCGGTCTACCAAGCGCGTTTGAACCTCGGTGCGTCTCTGGCCAAACGGGTGATCTCCACCGTGCCGCCCAACGAAATCGATGTGGTTATCCCCATCCCAGAATCGAGCCGTCCCAGTGCTGCACAGTTGGCCCAACTGCTCGGTTTGCCGTACCGCGAAGGGTTTGTTAAAAACCGTTACGTGGGCCGTACCTTCATCATGCCGGGGCAGTCGGTGCGCAAAAAATCTGTGCGCCAAAAACTCAATGTGATTGCCAGCGAATTCAAAGGCCGTAATGTGCTGCTGGTGGACGACTCCATCGTGCGCGGAACCACCTCCAAGGAGATTGTTCAAATGGCACGCGACGCCGGTGCCCGCAAGGTCTACATGGCCAGCGCTGCGCCGCCGGTGCGTTACCCCAATGTGTATGGCATTGACATGCCCACCAGCAGCGAGCTGGTGGCCCATGGCCGCACGGTCGAAGAGGTGCGCCAGTACATTGGCTGCGACGCCTTGATTTACCAAGATGTCGATGGCATGAAAAAGGCGATTGGCTCGCTCAATGCGGCGGTCAAAAATTTTGACGCTTCGTGTTTTGATGGCATCTATGTCACCGGTGATGTGAATACCGATGACATCGCACGGCTTAGCGAAAAGCGTCGCAGTGGCGAAGAGGGCCAAGACGACGCGTCACGGCTGGCCTTGCCCAACCTGGAAGACTGATTGCGGTGTGACATTGCCATGAACCAGAAGAAACTGCCCGACAACTTGCATTTGGACACCCTGGCCGTGCGTATGGCCATCGACAAAAGCCAGTACGGCGAAAACTCCGAAGCCCTGTATTTAACTAGCAGCTTTGTGCAGCCCGATGCGGCCACGGCCGCGCGTCGTTTTGCCATGGAAGAAGAGGGTTACACCTACACCCGGGTCGGCAACCCCACCGTCACCAGTATGGAGATGCGCCTGGCGGCATTGGAGGGCACCGAGGCATGTATCGCTACCTCCTCCGGCATGTCCGCTATTTTGTTGCTGGGCATGGGTTTGCTTAAAAATGGCGACCACATCGTGTGTTCGCAGTCGGTGTTTGGCTCCACCATTCGGCTGTTTTCAGGTGAGTTTTCTAAGTGGGGCATCAGCACCACCTATGTGTCGCAAACCGATGTGGCGCAGTGGGCGGCGGCCATGCGGCCCAATACCAAGTTGCTGTTTGCGGAGACGCCCACCAACCCGTTGACCGACATTTGCGACATTCAGGCGCTGGCCGACTTGGCGCACAACGCGGGTGCCGTGCTGGCAGTCGACAACTGCTTTTGCAGCCCCGCTTTGCAGCAGCCCATCCACTTTGGCGCAGACTACATCATCCACTCCGGCACCAAATACCTCGACGGGCAGGGGCGTGTTATGGCTGGCGCCATCTGTTGCAGCCAGCGCGCGGTGGACGAGCTGTTTCTGCCCATCACCCGCACAGCGGGCATGGTGTTGTCACCCTTCAACGCATGGGTGGTGCTCAAAGGTATGGAAACACTGGGCATTCGTATGCAGGCGCAATCAGAACGCGCCTTGGGGATTGCAAAGTGGATGGAAGCGCACCCCAAAGTCAAGCGGGTGTATTACCCGGGTCTGAAGAGCCATCCGCAACACGCGCTCGCCATGCGCCAGCAATCTGCAAGCGGGCAGGGCGTAGGCGCGGCGGTGCTGTCGTTTGACGTGGTTGGCGACACGCCCGAAGCGCTGCGGCGCAATGCCTTTGCCGCCATTGACGCGGTGCGGGTCTGTTCGATCACTACCAACTTGGGTGATACCAAAACAACTATTTGCCACCCCGCAAGCACCTCGCATGGGCGTCTCACCGAAGCACAACGCCAAGCGGCCGGCGTAAGTCAAGGTTTGGTGCGCGTGGCGGTTGGGCTGGAGCATATTGACGATTTAAAGGCAGACCTTGCATTGGGTCTGGACACGCTGTAATGACCCACCGTATTCGCACCCGCATCGCACCATCACCCACTGGATTTTTGCACCTGGGAACGGCCCGCACCGCGCTGTATTCCTGGGCCTATGCCCGGCATTTTGGTGGCGATTTTGTGCTGCGCATCGAAGACACGGATGTGGCCCGCTCTACCCAGGACTCGGTGGAGCAAATCTTGGCGTCCATGCGTTGGTTGGGGCTGGAATACGACGAGGGCCCCATCTACCAAATGCAGCGCCTGCCGCGCTACAAGGCGGTCGTGGATCAGTTGATTGCCGAGGGAAAGGCCTACTACTGCTACAACACGCCCGAGGAACTCGAAGCCACCCGTGAAGCGAAGCGGGCCAAAGGTGAAAAAACCTTGTATGACGGCTGCTGGCGTCCCGCGCCGGGCAAGACGCTGCCACCAATACCCGTCGGTGTACCGCCGGTGATTCGTTTTTGCAATCCCCTCGACGGGGATGTGACTTGGAACGACCTGGTCAAAGGCCCGATCACCATCAACAACCGCGAGATTGACGACCTTATTATTGTTCGGGCGGACGGCATTCCGACCTACAACTTTGCGGTGGTGGTGGACGATTTGGACATGCAGATCAGCCATGTGTTTCGGGGCGATGAGCACATCAACAACACGCCTTGGCAGATCAATATCTTCAATGCCTTGGGCGCAACGCTGCCGCAGTTTGGCCATTGCCCCATTATTTTGGGAGACGACGGCCAGAAATTGAGCAAGCGCCGCGGGGCGGTGAGTGTGACGGCCTACGAGGAGGATGGCTACTTGCCTGAGGCGATGCTGAACTACTTGGCCCGCTTGGGTTGGAGTCATGGCGACGAAGAGCTGTTTTCGCGCGCGCAATTGGTAGAGTGGTTCGACGGTAGCCATCTTAACAAGAGCCCGGCGCAATGGGATCCGGTCAAGCTGCTGTGGGTCAATGCCCAATACATCAAGCAGGCGGACAATGCGCGCCTAGCGGCACTGGTCGCACAGCAATTGGCGAAACGTGGTGTGCAGTTAGATGAAACGCAGATTGCTACCCACTTGCCGCAGGTGTGCGCGTTGTTCAAAGACCGGTGTGACACCACCGTCGCGCTGGCAGCGTGGGCTGCAAAGTTTTACCTGGAAGTCGCACCTGATGTGGCCGAGCGCGCGCAGCATGTGGTGGATGGCGTCAAGCCTGCATTGCAGCTGCTGGCTGACAGGCTCGCAAGCTGCGCTTGGGAGAAGGCCGCCATTGCCGCAGTGATCAAAGAAGTCTTGGCCGCTGCGGGTTTGAAGATGCCCCAATTGGCGATGCCTGTGCGTGTTCTGGTGCTGGGCACCAGCCAGACCCCTTCGTTGGACGCGGTGTTGGAATTGTGCGGACGAGAAAAAGTCATTGCCCGACTTGCCGGCGCGTAAATTTGTGCGCTATAATTTAAGACTCGGAAATTGAGAATCCTCTAAAAGGTTTTCTCCGGTTTAGGGGGTATAGCTCAGCTGGGAGAGCGCTTGCATGGCATGCAAGAGGTCAGCGGTTCGATCCCGCTTACCTCCACCAAGATTTTTGAGAACGGATTAGTCCAAGGTTTTGACCCCATCGTCTAGAGGCCTAGGACACTACCCTTTCACGGTAGGTACCGGGGTTCGAATCCCCGTGGGGTCGCCAAGTTTTTAGTGCAAACTAAAACGGCACAAGTTGGTAACAGTCTTTTGAAAGAAAGACGACTTGGCTCGCAGTTTATAAGACTGTGTGCAAATGGTTACCGCTACCGGGAGCGGTAGTTCAGTTGGTTAGAATACCGGCCTGTCACGCCGGGGGTCGCGGGTTCGAGTCCCGTCCGCTCCGCCAACATATGGTTGTAAGTGGTTGATTGTTAAGAGATTTTTAGATTTTAACAGTCCGCCACTATCAAAGCAACTATCAAAAAGCCACGGCCTAACCGCTGTGGCTTTTTTTTGCCTTGTATTTTGTTGCTCAATGTGGGCAGACCCTCATCCAGTCCATGCGTTAACGCAACAATTCCCTAAGACCGATTGCATTTCATCGAGGTCATGAGTCCAGTGCCTACAAAGAGGCAAAACCGGGCGACTCGCTATGCACAAAGTTTTTTATATTCGACTCGATCCAATGAGCCCGTGTTTTGGGCAGTATATTTGCGCTGTCGATCAAATCGTTTGTTACCAAGCGATCAGTTCAGACACCACCGTGCAACGCGGCGGACTGCAAGAACATCCCCCTGATTCATTCTGCTTTTGTCATGGCATCCCAGCCAAGGCGAGCCGCCGCATTGTGCATTCCAACTCGAAGACTTCTAAGGAGTAATGCAATGGCTTCAGCCCCAACCACCAAGATCGGCAACGGTCAACTGCCCCCCGAATTTGTCAGTCCCTTCAAGCGTGTCCCTATGCAGGGCTCACACGATGCACTCTTGGCGTTAACTGCGACACTATCTGGCAAGACGGCTGATGAAGTTCGCAAGATGGCAATTACCCTAGGCATGCGTGCTACTGGAGCGTTCTATCTTGATGAAGTGTTGTTCAGAAAATGCATTTTTAATCTAACTCCACTTGCCGTAAGTGAATACAACATCTTGGACAATATAGGTACGTCCATCGCGCGGTGGAGTCGCGTAATACTCTGCGTAGGTCTTAGAGACGTAAACAATGGAGCCAACGGGTGATTCCTGTATGGCGGTTCTTAGGCGTGTAGCCTCAGCAAGATTTTTCATTTGAGTAGATTGGAAAGCCCAAAATGGGCAGGCAATGACGAGACAAAGCCAAGCACTCGCGATTGAGTGCCTTCTTGTCAGGAAAAGAACATCTGCCTCTTGCTAGAGCAAGTTCCCAAGAGGGACATTCCCCTGTTGGACAGCGACTGAGTCGCCAAGATCTTCGTTGCCTACGTCACGACGCAGGAACGAACGGCTGGGGTTCGGAGCTGCTGCTCCTATACGCCTTAACGCAAATCTGTGGGACCTGCGCGAGTCGATTGCAATCGACGACCGTTTCCGATTACTCTATTTTAATCCATAGGGTGGAAAAATGAAAGGGGCGTTCTCGACTAAAAAACTTTGGCCCAAACGCTTCTTTTGTCACCTGCCATCGCATTCAGAAAGCACGAAGCTCGCCCAGTCTTCCATGAGGCTCACCCGCTTTGCGAAGAAGTCACTGCGCAGGTAGGCCGCAGCAACGTCATCCTTCAACCCGTGGGCCAGAGCCTGTTCGCATATCTCGAATGGATAGTCTGTTTGTTCGCCGGCCCAGTGCCGAAAGGTTGAGCGCATACCGTGGACAGTGGCATTCTTAACCCCCATCCTTCTTAGCAACATGGACATGGCACCAACCGACATTGGTACATCCTTGCGCCGGGAAGTCTTGAAGATGTTGTTCTTGCCTGAAAAGGGTTTAACAGTACTCAGAATCTCAATGGCTCTGTCACCCAAGGGTACGCGGTGGGTGACGTGGGCTTTCATGCGGTCACCAGGAATGGTCCATATTTTCTTGTCCAAGTCTATCTCACTCCAATCAGCCGCAATCACTTCCCCGGTTCTTGAGCAGCACAGAATAAGAAATTCCAATGCGTATCGCGCCATCCCGCTTTGGTCCTGCAAGGACTTCACGATTCCGGGCAGGGACTCATAGGGCAGGGCGGCATGATGCTTTTTGCTCTTGGTCTTTAGCTTTGGTAGGAGGTATTCAAGGTGTCCGTTGAAACGAGCGGGGTTGTCTCCCTTTCGCCAAGTTTGGACAGTGGCCCAATCCAGTACAGACTCAATGCGCCCCCGTACCCGTTCAACCTAATCGCAATTTCCTCCCCTATCGCTAAATCATTGGACTTCACCCGCTTGCATAGACATATTGCCCTGCGGCATTGATCCAGCTTTGTCGCACCGGAAAAGTTGGGTCCTTTGGCAGGACCACCCCACAGCGGCAAGCGCGCCACCTCGGCGTTTTCACATTAACATCGCCAAATAGGGTGCGCGGTAACGAATGGGGTGACAGTCCTTGAGTTGGCGTCGCATCCCGCAACATGGACAGACATGGTCTTGGGCAGAAATTGCCTCAATCGGCCGCCTGACAACGGCCCTTTGGATCCATGCAAGCACTGCCTTTGAGTTGGCTAGGCTCAGACCCATCGACGCAATATTTGGCGCCTGCGGCAGGTCGATCCCGCAGTGGGTCAGTTCAGTCACACCAGCCTTGCATAGTGATTGACATGACGATGCTCCCTATTTGCCGGTGCGTCCCGGGGCGCCCCATCTATCGTGGAGCGTCTCCGCAGGACGCACCCGCGTAACTAAATGGTCCCAAACTGCAACCCGTACAACTTAGGCACAACCAAGTCCCCGTTTGCGACAGACTGGGTATCGCGCTGAGCACTATGGCACCATCATCGGGTCGCTGCAAGCGTCAATTCAGCGGGAAGAATTCCGAATAGACCAGCCGTTCTTCCACCACGCGCCGCCGGAAGACTTGCGCGCCATGCGCTTCAGGAATGGTTCGGTCGGTGTAGTAGCGCTCGAACTCGCGCAGCACCAAACGCGCCGGGCCACTGAAAGCGGGCAGAGTGACGTTGGCAGCCCAAATGGCCGGGTCAATGAAGCCTGGCCGGTCAACCAACAAAGCTTCAAGCACTGCGGACCCATCGACCTGGCCCAGCACACCGCCTAACGAACGGGCAAGCTCTGTGGCGGCGGTGGCAACTACATCCGTACGCTCAATACGGTCGCCAAAGCGCTGCAATTCTCCCAGCGTGCCGCTGCGCACTACCTGGATGGGGGCTGGGTGAGCGGGCGCATCGAAGATGCCGCCCGGCACGGCGTCAATCTTGGCGCCCGGTGGCAAAGCAAGGCTGGATGCCAGCGTGGCCACGTCGCTCCAAGCCAAGTCTGAATCAATGGTCGGGTCGCGTGTTTGCAAGACCAGATCGATCTTGTTGCGGCCCGCTTCGAGCACCGAGCCCGGTGCGGGAATGAACGAAATGTTCAGGTGCGGCGAATCGTTTTGATATTGCATAGGGCCGTGGTCGGGCACGGGGCCGTGCACGTCCACGGCGACTTGTTGGCCTTGCACGCTGAGTGAGGCATAGCGTCGCGGCAGCAATTGCGCAAACTCGGCCAAGGTCACGCGTGACACCTTGGCGTCCGGCAGCGCGTTAGGCTGGTAGCGCACCAAGGCCAAGCGCACAAAGGGCATGTAGGTGCGCAGGCCGGGGTCGAGCTCGATGTCAGCGAACCAGAGCTTGCGTGCGCCGTCCCACTGCACGCGGTGGCCCACCACATGCACGTTGGCATTGTTCTCGATCAAGGTCACGTTTTCGCTGGTCACGCGGGCGGTGAAATCGGCGGCACGGCTCAATGCCTTGGGTAAGGCTGAGTCGAACAGCGGGTCAAGTCCCCATTGCGTGACCAGGGGTTGCATGTCTTCGGAGATGGACGTAAAAGTGCTCCCATCGCCGAGCAACACGACGCCCAGCAATTCACCATCGCCCGAGCTGAACCAAGGCCGCTCAAGGTAGACGCGTAGGCCATTGCCTAATCTCGAACTGGTTTGCCTTGCTTTGCCTGCCCCGAGATCTTGCGACCAGCGGAAGGTGGGCAACACATACACCACGCGTGGCAGCTCGGGCGCATGCGAGCTGAGCACGGCTGTGCCGTTGGGCTTGGCGCCCGCCACGTTAAAGAGCAGTGGCGCGCCGGGGTCATTGTCAGCTCCCACCCAGGCATTGGATTCGAGCGCGGGCAGGCCCAGCCGTGTGATCTGGTCACGCTGCGCGTAAAGGGTAGGGGGTAGGTATTCGCGAAAGCGCGTGGAGGCTTCGATCTGATAGCGCACCAGGCGGAACTTGGTGTCGCCAAAGTCGTGGCGGTTGCCCTTGGCGCGCTGGCCCGCAGCGGGGCTTTGGCCGTTGGCCGGGAGAAGCTGCACATCATTGGCGGCATCGGCCAACTCGAATTGGTTCACATGGTTTTCGCTGAGTGGTATTTCGGGCAACTGGCCGCGCATGTGCTTGAGCACGGGTTCGGCTTGCTGCAAGTCGTCTGCCCATTCGGTCCATTCGGCCACCACTTCAAACTTGCCGGTGGAGGGGCCGTGCAGTTGCACCCAGGCATTCAGATCGGTGTGGGTGGCGCCGGGTGTGCGCGGAGCTTGCACCTTTTGCAAAACGGGTGTGCACACGGGCTGCTGGGTGGCGTGAACCAGCACCAGGTTGCGAAAGGGCGTCACCATCCAGTGCAGACCCAACAAGGCCATTTCGGCAATAAATTTTTGCTGGCCCGCTGATTGCGCCCAGTGGGGAATGCCGAATTGGTCGATCACCCGGTCGTCCACGAAGCTCGCATAACGCAAGCGGACGATGTGGCCTTTGCACAAGAAGAGGGTCAACACGCGCTTGGCGGCGTCCCACCTGGGGCGGCCATCGTCGGGGTAGGTTTCAGCGCAGGGGCCGTCGGCCAGCGTGCCGGTGCGCTCGTCCACCACAATGCGCAGGCCTTGGGTGTTGGGCCAGGCTTTGTCATATTGCACGACGAGCACCAGCTCTTCGGTTGGGGCGCGCACAACGAAGCAGCCGGGGCCAAGAATCATGGGCTGGGTGATGCCAATGCGGGCAAAGTCTTCGCGGCTGTTGTCGCCGCGAACGGCCACGCCGCCTGCAGCGCCGTCGGGCAGGTAGGGGGTGGTGAGTGCATCTTCGCGGTGAATGATGTACTGCCCACCCACCAAGCGCCCGCCGGTGGGCGAGGCGTCTGAGGGCATCTCGGGCGGCACGCTTGTGGTCTGCGCAACATCTTTCGCGCTAGTGGGCGTGACGAGTTCAATGCTGGCGCTGGGCATGGCATCAAACAAGGTGCCCGCTTCGCGCGCGGCAGTTTCATACGCGGCCTTGATGTCATCGGGTGTGCCGCTGCCAAAGGCTTGGTCAAATAGCGCGTGTTGTTCGCATTGCAGTTGCGCTGATTTGGGCGGCACCACATGGCGTTCATTGCGGGCGAGGTATTCAAAGTCGGCTGAAGCGGGCAGCAGCGTGGCTTCTTTGAACTTCGGTGTGTCCAAGTAGCCTGTGGGGTCGATGTTGTAGTTGGCGCGAATCACCATGCGCTCAAGCGATTCGCCTTCCGATACGCGGTGTTTGTGCACCAGCGCGGGCGGGTCAACGGGCTCGTAGCGGAGGTACTTTACGGCCTCAGTCGCTTGCTCTAGGTCGGCCACGCTGCCGTCGTGGAGATCAAGGCTGTTGGTGGCCAAGTCAACCACGCGGGCACGCATGCGGTAGTCGTGCCCGAAGCGCAGGCGTGGCAGCGTGCCGCGCTGGGCGCTAAAGCGCACCTTGAGGCCGGTGCCGTTGGTGGCGGCGCCTTGGTCGTCGCCTTCGGTCACCGCTTCGCCTTGTAGGCCGCTGTTGGGCACTTCAACAGAGGTGATCTTGCGGCCCGGGCGCGGGGCCACCAGGCTCCAACCGGCCCAGCGGAACACGGCTTCGTGCAGGTAGTGGTCGTCGGTGCCGTCACCGGTGGTGGAGGCGCTTTTCACATAGCCTTCATCGGGTTGCGGGTCGAGCGGCAGGGGCTGGTCAGCCAGCAATTTGTACTCGCCCACACGCTGGCACAGCGATTGCCATTTGCCTTGGTGCTGCACGTCCACGCGGTAGCCGCGCAGCACGTCCTCGGTGAAGAGCACCACGTTGCGCGAGGTGGCGGCCGAGGTTTCGAGTGCGGTGTTTTTCAAGGCGGTGGCTGCTGCGTCCATAGCCACTTGGGCCGCACGGCCGTGGCGCGACACGCCCAAGCCGCCGGCCGAGCGCAAGGCGGCCACGGGTTGTTTGTCGCCGGTGGTGTAGGTCACGTCGCCATGGGTGCCGAGCTTCAAGCTGCGACCTACGAGATTTTGCGCGGTGAGCACGAAGTTGGTGGTCTTCAAGGCCGCGCCATCGGGGTCGAGCTGGAACACATCAAACTTACTGGGCAGCTTGTTGAGAGGCAGGTTGGCCAGCGTCGGATCGGTAGCGCCACCCAAGGCCATCAAAGCACTGGCGTGGTCGGCAGTGCGCTCACGCACCACAAAGCGATTGCTTGTGGCGCGAAAAGCGGTGCGCGGGTAGGCGTCGTCATTGGTATTGTGGCCGTTACCCCAGACCACTTCAACGCCAATGGCACCTTCCATCACGGGCTGACTGAGCAGGTCTTTGGTGATCGCGTTGTCATCAGGCAGGGCACAGTCAATGATGAGGCCCAGACCGCGCAAGACTTGGCCGTAGTCGGCCAACGAGGCCGTGAT
>JBBRNS010000067.1:0-17469 GCA_038230175.1 Burkholderiales bacterium | reverse complement strand
GCGGGCTTCGTGCACATAGTCGACCTCTAGGTGCAATTGCTTGCGCATGTCTTCCAACCAGTCGTCCAACTCACGTCCAGCTTTGAGCCAACGCGCCATTTTGAGCAGTCGCACCACGGCGTTAAAGTCTGAATCGATCGTGTCGCGCACGCCGGGGTAGAGCACCTTGAGCACGATCTCCTCACCGGTGGCGATGATGCGCGCTCGGTGCACCTGCGCCAGCGACGCCGCCGCAAAGGCTGTGGAGTCAATCTCCAGCGATCCATAGTCCGCACCCAGGCTATCGCGAATGACCGGCTCAATCACGCTCCAAGGCAAGGGGTGGGTCTGGGCCTCGAGTTCGTGCAAGGCCTCGGTCAACTCAGGCGGCAAAAAGTGCTCGCCAAACAGGGCCCACATCTGGCCAACCTTGACATAGGTTCCTTTGAGGCGTCCCAGCTCGGCCACAAAACGTTTGGCCTCGCTTTGCATGACGGTGCTGTGTTTTTTCCAAGATGGCAACAATTGTCCCAAGGCAGCGTCTAACGCCAAAGCACCCCCTGCGCGCGCGCCTGCCACCGACACTGCAATGCTGCGACCCAGTGCACTGCGTTGGATACCTTCATCGGGCTTCTTATTGGAAAAAATCATGGGTAGGGGTATTTTAGGGGCGCGGCCACGCTGAACCCATGAGGGGAATCAAAGGCGAGACAATACGCTGCCCATGTCCAGCACCCCGCAACCCACACTGCCCGCCCATTTACCAAGAGGTCTGAACGGGGCGCGCTCATTGTGGGCGCTGTTGGCCTGCACTGCGGTGGCGCTGCCTTGGCTGAACCCCTGGACTACCGGCCCCAACCCCAACACCATTCCTTGGCTGGCCAGCGTGGCGGCGGCTTTGGTGTGTGCCGCCGCCTACCACGCTTGGGCAGCTAAGGCCACTGCAGGCCAGTTACGGGCCGCACCCAATTACTTGTTTGCCGCCTGGCTGTGTGCAGCCCTACTGTCCAGCGGCGTGGGCATTGCACAGTACTTTGGCCTGTCGGCGTCGCTGGCACCTTGGGTGAACTATTCCCGGGCGGGCGAGGCCTTTGGCAACCTGCGCCAGCGCAACCAGTTTGCATCGCTCACCGCCATCGGGCTGGTCTGTGTGGTGTACCTGGCCGCGCAGACCTCACTGGTTGCCAGCAAGCTTTCTGTTCGGGCACTGCTGCTGTGGGGCGCAATTACCCTGCTGGCGATGGCCAACGCGGCCAGTGCGTCGCGCACGGGGGCCTTGCAGTGGATGGTGGTTGCGGCGCTGGCGGGGCTATGGTCTTCGAAAAATCAGCGCAGCGGCCTGGCTTTGGCTTTTGGAGCACTGTTGGTCTTTGGCGCTGCCGTGGTACTCATGCCCCTGTTACTGCAGGCATCCACGGGTTTGACTAGCTCGGGCCTGCTGGGTCGCTTGGAGGAGCCATCGGGCTGCCAAAGCCGCAGGGTGCTGTGGGCCAACGTGGTGGAGCTCATCGCCCAGAAGCCGTTCACTGGCTGGGGTTGGGGGGAATTGAAGTTTGCCCACTTCACCCACCCCTACGTGGGCGAACGCTTTTGCGCCATTTTGGACAACGCCCACAACTTGCCCTTGCACCTGGCGGTGGAACTGGGTGTACCTATCGCCGTGGCGCTGTGCGCAGTCGTGGGCTGGGCCGTGTGGCGCTGTAAACCTGGGAGGGAGTCCGACGCATCCCGGCAATCGGCCTGGGCGATTCTGACCATCATCGGCCTGCACAGCCTGGTGGAGTACCCCCTGTGGTACGGGCCGTTCCAAATGGCGGTGGGCCTGTGTATCTGGCTGCTGTGCCGGCCGCGCCAGGCTGAGCTGGAGGTGCCGCGCGCACCTGCAGGTGTCGGTGCTGCGGCGGTGGGTGTCGCACTAATGGCAGGCTTCGTTCTGGCGGCGTATACAGCCTGGGACTACACCCGCGTCAGTCAGCTGTACCGTGCACCTGCGCAGAGGCTAGATATTTTTCGCACCGACACGCTGGGAAAAGCACGCGCTTCGGTGCTGTTTGTGCGCGAGGTGCAGTTTGCCGAGTTGACCACCACCCCACTGGACAACACCACTGCACCCCGCCTGCATGCCCTGGCCAAGCGCTTACTGCATTTCTCGCCCGAACCAACCGTGCTTAAAATTCTGTTGGACAGCGCAGAGGTGACGGGATTGGAGGACGACACCGTGCGCCACAACCAAGTCCAATTCAGCCAAGCCTATCCGAAGGAATACGCGAACTGGCAGACCCGGCGCGCCACGGTGCGGCGCTTGCGTGGTGACGGCGCGCCATAAGCGGTGGTCGCCCCCAGCCGCGTACACTTGGCAACATCGCCTATTTTTTATGCCAAATCGGCCGCTAGCCCTCGAATAGATTGCGCAAGCAGCTATTAAATGTATAGCAATACCATGCCATTACCCGTAACAACCATTGCCCAAGCGCTGCGCCACACCCAGACCCAGGGCCTAGACCGACTCGACGCCCAGTTGTTGGTTTTACATGCCCTGGGGCGTAGTTTGGGGGACCGGGCCTGGCTCATGGCGCACGATGACGAGCCGCTACCCCCATCCGCCACCCGCACATTGGAGGCAACCACCGCGCGCCGAATGGCAGGTGAACCGCTGGCCTACATCACTGGCCATAAAGAGTTTTTTGGCCTGAACCTGCGGGTGGACGCGAGGGTGCTGGTGCCCCGCCCCGACACCGAAACCCTGGTTGAGTGGGCCCTGGAGGTTTTGCCTGCCCATGCGCCTGCCAGCGTCATCGACCTGGGGACCGGTAGTGGTGCTGTCGCCCTGGCGCTCAAGGCGACACGGCCCATGTTGCTGGTGCGCGCGCTGGACTACAGCACCGACGCCATCGCAGTGGCCCAGAGCAACGCCCAGCGGCTGGGGCTGGATGTGCAGTTTTCCCACGGCTCTTGGCTGGATGGCATTACGGCGCAGTTTGACGCCATCGTCTCTAATCCGCCCTATATTGCGGTAGGGGACCACCACCTCGATGCACTCACCGCAGAGCCCATGCAAGCCCTGAGCAGCGGTGCCAATGGGTTGGATGCCATCCGCCAGATCATTACCCAAGCGCCTTCGCGGCTGCGGCCTGGGGGTTGGCTGATGCTAGAACACGGTTTTGACCAGGCCGCAGCGGTGTGCGCGCTCCTGACACGGGCCGGTTTTGGGTCCGTTCAATCGCGAAACGACTTAGCCGGCATCGCACGCTGCAGTGGCGGGCGACAGGTCCGTTGTGCTAACTAAACAGGCATATTGGGAACCCAATCGCCTATAGGCACTTCTTTGGCTCCAAAGGCCACTAATTTGGCCCCAACAATCAGTGTTGACACCTGCCTATTCACGCATACTCTCTCCGTACTGACACCAAAGTTGTGCAGGTCGTTTGGAATGGCACGCAATCGGTGCTGCCATAAGCCCCTATAAATTACAAAAGGCCCCCGTGTTGACACACAGCACGCCTATCAAGGCGTCTTCGAATCCGCTAGAACACATCGCCCACCGCGATGCGGTGACTAACCTCCCGAACCGGTTTTTATTGGCCGATCGGGTGCGTCAAGCCCTATACCAATGCCAGCGCCGTAAGCAGTCATTGGCGATGGCCTACATCGACCTTGATGGTCTGAAAGCCATTACTGCGACCTATGGACCCGCCTTGTGCGACGAGTTCCTGATCGCCATTACCCAGCGCATGAAAGTGGTCCTGCGCGAGGGCGACACCCTGGCGCGTATTGGCATCGAAGAATTTGTAGCCGTTCTGGTCGATTTAGACGCCCCGCAGGACTGCGAACCGGTTTTGAGCCGTCTGGTAGCGGTGGCGTCCGAGCCGGCCACCATCAAAGGACGGCGGCTATCGGTCAACGCCAGTATTGGGGTCACACTCACCCCCGATGGCGTGGTGGACGTAGACCTGCTCTTGCGCCACGCCGACCAAGCCCTGTACCATGAGCGGGCTATGGGAAAAAGCCGCTACCAACTCTTTGACCTTGACCTGAACGCCGCCGGCGCGTTTTGAGCGGGCCCATGCGCACACAATCTGTCTGTGTTGTCTGTGCGGTGGCGTACACCTTGAGCGCTTGTGCGCCGGCTGCCAACAACGCCCCAGTTCAACCGGCACCGCTGGCTCCGATTCGTGTTATCTTGCAACTTCACAGCAGCACTACGGCATTCGACAGCGCAGCATTTTTGCAGCAATTGCAGGCACAAACCGCAGCACCGGCACACTACCTTGCATCCGTTTCCAACGACACCCATGTTTACAGCTTTGCACCCACGCCCGGCCAAACCTATGCGCAGATTTTGGAACAGCTGCGCAGCATGCCAGCAGTTTCAAGGGTAAGCCTTGATCAGAAAGTCCCGCTTCAGTAGCCCTGTCTGGGCCCGTCCCTTTGGTGGGTTCGGGTTGTGGGCAGTGGGCTGCGCCATTGCCATGGCGTGCGCCTTACTGCCGCGCCCTGCTGCGGCTGAGCCGCCATCGCGCCTACCGAGCCCAAGAAGTACGAACGCGCGTCAAGACACTGAGCCGGTGCGCCGCCTGATTGTGAAATACCGCGACGATGCGCTGGCGCACGTCGAACACCGCAAGCCCCTCAGTGGAATTGCCCGGGCAGGCGACCTCACCGCGCTGGGCTTGCACGCCAAAGGCAGTCGCAAAGCGCTACGGTTGGCCTACCTCAAGTCCATTTCTGCGCAAACCCATGTCATGCTTAGCGAGGCCGCCCTGAGCCGCGCCGACATGCGGGCGTTGGCGCGCACCATTGCGAGCGACCCGCAGGTGGAATATGCTGAGATCGACGAGCGTGTTTATCCCTTGGCTTTTACGCCCAATGACCCTGACTACGCGACCAGTCAATGGAATCTGAAATCACCCACAGCACCCGATTCTGAAATAGGCGGCGCCAACCTACCTGACGCCTGGGGGCTTGCGGTGGGTGGCCAGAGCCTGAATGGCGCGGGTGTCACCGTTGCGGTGCTGGACACGGGTTACCTCGCCCACACCGAGCTGGCTGCCAATTTGGTGTTTCCTGGCTACGACTTTGTCAGCGCCGACAGCGCCAACAACTTTGCCACCGCCCACGATGGCAATGGCCGTGATGCCGATGCCCAGGACCCCGGTGACTGGAATACCACTGCGTCAACCAACTGCCCCGTGGCCAACTCCACTTGGCACGGCACCCGGGTGGCCGGCATTATTGGGGCGGCCGGCAACAATGGAGTCGGCACGGTTGGTGCAGCCTATGGGGCCAAAATTTTGCCAGTGCGCGTGCTGGGTGTATGCGGCGGTTTTGTGTCGGATATTGCAGCGGGCATTCAGTGGGCGGCTGGCCTGGGTGTGCCGGGTGTGCCGAACAACACCGCGCACATCGCCAAGGTTATCAACCTCAGCATTGGTGCCAGTGGCAGCTGCTCCGCAACTTTTCAAGATGCCATTACCGCCGCCCGCAATGCCGGCAGCGTGATCGTCGTAGCCACCGGCAATGACGGCCTGAACACCATCAGCTCGCCCGCCAATTGCAATGGAGTCATCGCCGTCACCGGGCATGATCGCTTGGGTGATACAACCGACTATGCCAATGTTGGCGTAGGCACCAGCATCAGTGCCCCTGGCGGATCGGCGATCGACGGAATTTACTCAACATCCAATTCAGGCACCACCATACCGATTGCCGACGCTTACACGACGGGTTTTGGCACCAGCTTTGCAGCGCCGCATGTGTCCGCCGTCGCAGCCCTTTTGTTCCAAATACGGCCAACTATCAGCCCCGACGCGGTACTGCACTACATCACCGCAAATGCGCGGGCGTATCCGACCGGCAGTTTTTGCGATGGTCGCAGCGGCTGTGGAGCCGGCTTGCTCGATGCCTACGGGGCCGCCAATGCCCTGCTCACTGTCCAGGGCAGCCCAAACCGCGCACCCGTGTTGGCCACAATCCCCGTGCAAACGGTTGCGGCCGGAGCAGCACTGCAATTCACCGTTAGCGCAAGCGATGCGGACGGCGACCGCGTGCGTTTCACCGCCACCAGCTTACCCTCGGGTGCGACCTTTGATGGCAATGCCGGCAGGTTTTATTGGGGCTACGCATTGCCGGGCAATTATTCGGTGCAAATTACTCCCGGCGATGGTCTCACCACGGGTGCGCCCCAGACGGTAGTGATTCAGGTTACCGGTGCGCTTTCAGCGGGAAGTGGCGGAGGTGGCGGGGGCGCACTGGGCATTACCGAGCTGGCCGCTGGCGTGCTGCTGTTGCTGGCAAGTTGGGGCCTGCGGCGGCGTCACGCACCATCACGCCGAACGTCGTAAAAAAACATTTGCCAGCAACGCTGCCACAACGCCGCCCAAGGCACCGGCCACATGCGCGGAATAGTAGATCGGAATACCGGCCAACAGTTGCAACCCACTACCGTCACCGGCCGCTTGGAGGGGAATGCCCGACCATGCCTGCCACCCCAGCTTGAAAGCCAGCGCCGCTAGCATGGCCGCGCCTAGCCAGACACCTGCGCGCTGGCGCTCGTGGCTGTGCGCCACCAACACAGCCGCCGCACTGCCCGCCCACAAACCATGCAGTGCACCGGATGCACCGGCGTAATACAAGCAATGGGGGTCCGATGCGATGGCTATCGCCACCCCGGCGTAGCCACCTGCCAAGGCCGCCCATTGAATGCGTAGCCGCACCCAACCGTGCAAGGCCAGCACCATCAGCACCAGCATGGCGACATTGAGAGCCGCATGGGCAGAGCCAAAGTGAACCCATTGGGCGGTGAGCAGAGTCCAGAACGCACCGGCCTCAAAACCACCACGGTCAAATCGCAGATTGGCAATATGGTCTGACCACGCCTGTGCGGCAAGCGTCAACAGCACAAATCCCCCGGCGAATGCCACAGTGCATCGCCATGAAGAACCCGCTGGCTGGCCGCGCTGCGCCATGGTGCAATCCGGGCCTACGCTGCCTGCTCGGACAAGGCCTGCACTTTGCCACCCAGACCCAGCCGGTTGACACCACTGACCAAGGCCTTGATGGAGGCGGTGACGATATTGGTGTCCATACCCACCCCATAACGCTCGGCGCCCGATTTGGCAGTCGCGCCCGCCACCATCAACTCCAGAAATGCGCAGGCTTGGGCTTCGGCCCCGTCTTTGCTGCTGGTGATGGAGCGCTCCTCAAAACTGCGCACTTGCACCTGCACACCCATGCCTTGTAAGGCGTGCACGGCAGCGTCAATCGGGCCATTTCCCTCGCCGCTGAGCAGCATGGGCTGGCCGTTGACCTCCAGCCCCAACCGGATTCCCTGCACATGGGGCTTGCCCTCAGACGCGGCGTGTTCGAACAGGTGGTGCTCCCGATAGCGCACCGTCGCGTCCGCCGCATGCAAGTAGGTGGCGTCAAACAGGTTCCAGATGTCTTGGGCGCTCATCTCGCCTCCGTGGGTGTCGGTATAGGTTTGTACCTCACCCGAGAATTCCACCTGCAAACGCCGCGGCATGACGACGCCAAATTCAGCCTCCATCAAGTACGCGACACCACCTTTGCCGCTCTGGCTGTTGACGCGGATGACGGAGTCATAGCTACGCCCCACATCGGCAGGGTCAATGGGCAAATAGGGGACCTTCCACAGCGTATTGGCATGCTGCACTGCGAAGCCTTTTTTGATGGCATCCTGGTGCGACCCGCTAAAGGCGGTGAACACCAAGTCCCCCACATAGGGGTGGCGCGGATGGATTGGCAACTGGTTGCAGTGCTCCACCGTGCGCGCTACCGCGTTGATGTCAGAAAAGTCCAGCCCCGGCGACACACCTTGGGTATACAGGTTCAACGCCAGCGTCACGATATCGACATTGCCGGTGCGCTCGCCATTACCGAACAGGCAACCTTCCACCCGGTCCGCACCCGCCATGATCCCCAGCTCAGCGGCGGCCACTGCCGTGCCACGGTCGTTGTGCGGGTGCAGGCTCAAAACAACGCTGTCGCGCCGTGCCAAATGGCTGTGCATCCACTCAATCTGGTCGGCATACACGTTGGGTGTGGCCACTTCTACGGTGGCTGGCAGATTCAAGATCACTTTATTGCTTGGGGTGGCGCCCCATTCGGCGGTGACGGCGTCACACACCTCCACCGCAAAATCGAGTTCGGTGCTGGTAAAAACCTCTGGACTGTACTGCAACACCCACTCGGTCTGCGGTTGCTCTGCGGCCAATTCTTTGATCAGGCGCACCGACGACACGGCCATGGCTTTAACCTCGTCACGGCTCATGCCAAACACCACGTCTCGAAATACCGGAGCCGTTGCGTTGTAGACATGCACAATGGCCCGCCGAGCCCCCTTGACGGAATCCATGGTGCGGCGAATCAAATGCTCGCGGGACTGGGTGAGCACTTCTATGGTCACGTCATCCGGAATATGACCCCCCTCAATCAGGTTGCGCACAAAATCAAAATCGGTCTGCGAGGCGCTTGGGAATGCAACCTCGATCTCCTTGAAGCCAATCTGGCACAGGGTGCGAAACATACGCATCTTGCGCTCGCAATTCATCGGCTCAAACAAAGACTGGTTGCCGTCGCGTAGGTCGGTACTCATCCAGATGGGCGGCGCTGAAATTGTGCGCGAAGGCCATTGGCGGTTGTCCAAAGGCACCTGTGGGAATGCACGGTATTTGGTCGAGGGTTGCTGCAACATGGTGACGATTCCTTCAAAACAATCTAGGCTGGTAATGTCCTCTATCGTACGCACTGGCGCTGGGCACAACATTGCAAACTTTTCTTATAAATTTTATTATTAAGCACATAATTTTAAGTTTATTAAAATACTTAACATTTAATGCCAATTCAAGCACTATTAAGCAATTTTCAAAAATCACATGCGGCTGCTGAGATTGCCCTTGCTTAACCCCAATGGCCCCTGACGGGGGATAATCATCGTCTTACCTTTTACGTCAGGCCACCCTGGCCACTATTTCTTGGAGTTTGGCTATGAGCGACACACAACAACGTATTGATGAACTTGTGAAGGGCAACGACGTGTTGCTGTTCATGAAAGGCAGTGCCAGTTTTCCCCAGTGCGGATTCTCAGGCCGTGCGATCCAAATTTTGAAGGCTTGCGGCGTGGATCCCAAAGCGGTCAAAACCGTCAACGTTTTGGAAGACGATGGCATCCGCGCTGGCATCAAGGATTACAGCCACTGGCCCACCATCCCACAGCTCTACATCAAGGGCGAATTCATCGGCGGCTCGGACATCATGATGGAAATGTACGAGTCCGGTGAGTTGCAAAAGACTTTGGACGCTTCCGCGTAATCACGCTCCCAGGCCTCATCACAAAGCCACCTTCGGGTGGCTTTGTTCGTTTCAAGGCCTCTAAAAGCTGCACCAAACTGCGGCATTTGTGCACTTCCCTGTTGGCACACTCCATGCTTTAATGATTCTGAGTTGGATAGACAAGGAGTTCACCATGGAATCTTTGAACACTTCCCCCGCTGCATCCGGTATCAAAATACCGATCGCGCAAATCCGCAGCGTCTTTCAGACCAGCGAGGTAGAGCGCAAGCTCGCCAAACTCCCTGAACGCGACCACGAACTGCTGCGCAGCACCTACGAACGGATGCTAGAGCGCGGCCCCGAGCGTTTTCAGGTCAAACCGTCTGGCATCCCCGATATGGGCGACCTCTATGCGTTGCTTCCCAATTTCACCGAAGTGCTAGACGACGTGAAACGCCATGTGGCACTCAGCCAGGATTGTCGCGACGGCCTGCAGGTCACCCCCATTCTGCTGTTGGGTTTGCCCGGCATTGGAAAAACCCACTTTGCGAAACGATTGGCTGACTTACTGGGAACCGGCATGAACTTGGTACCCATGAGCTCAATGACCGCTGGCTGGTTGCTGTCAGGGTCATCGTCACAATGGAAAGGCGCAAAACCCGGCAAAGTGTTTGAAGCCCTGATTGACGGGCAATATGCCAACCCAGTGATCGTAGTAGACGAAATCGACAAGGCGGCAGGTGATGCCCAGTATGACCCGCTGGGGGCGCTGTACAGCCTACTGGAGCACGATACTGCAGGTAATTTCACCGACGAATTTGCCGATGTGCCGATTGACGCGAGCCAGGTTATTTGGATCACCACTGCCAACGACCCCCGCAGCATCCCCGACCCGATTCTGAACCGGATGAATGTGTTTGAAATCGCCCCACCCAACCCTGAACAGGCACGCGCCATTGGCCGCAACCTGTACGGCAGTATTCGCAGCGGGCACGATTGGGGAAAACACTTTGACCCGGAGCCCGAAAGCGATACGTTGGACTGCTTGGCAGAGATGGCCCCACGCGATATGCGACGCGCATTGATGACTGGGTTTGGCAACGCTCGCTTAGCGGGGCGGGGGCAAATTCAGGTAGACGACATGCCAAAGACGTCACAGGGGAAGAGCAAGATCGGGTTCTTCCAATGAGACCTATTAGTGCTACTTGACGCCCTCAGGGCCTCTAAGGTCGGTCCACAAATTCCCAATTTTTGCGGGCCCCTAGCACCGCGTTGGGATACTGCGGCTTGCCACGCGAGCCGTTGTAGCGCCCCAGCGTCATGTACAAATCGCCTTTTTCGCGGTCCAGGTAGTGCCGCAAAATGATGCAGCCAAAGCGTAAATTGGTCTGCATGTGGAACAGCTTGCCCGCATCTCCATCACCCAAAACCCGCGTCCAAAAGGGCATAACTTGCATGTACCCTCGGGCACCCACCGAGCTCACCGCGTACTTTCGGAAATTGCTCTCCACCTGAATAAGCCCCATAACCAAGGCCACATCCAAACCGGCACGTTTGCTCTCGTACCACACGGTTTGTAAAAACTCTTTGCGGATCTCCAGCTCGGACTTTTTTTTCTTCAGTCGCTCGCTCATGGTGCCCAACCAGCGCAGGTAATGCAGGCGGGACTCGGTACTGGGGAACTCGGGCACAGGAGGCGCGGTATTGCGGATGGCCGCGCTCAAGGCGGTGCGCACGGCGTCAACCAAGGGCTCCTCTAGCTGGCCACCGGCAAAGGCGGCGCCGGGGACCGCCAAGGCACCCCATGCGCCCAATACCGGCAACCCGGACGCGGCCAGAGCGCGCTTGCAGAAACCCCGCTTGGTCTCTGCGGGAACCGTCATCGTGCCAACTTCGCAATCAGGTGGCCGTGGATGGCATCCACCGCCACCTTAGATGCGGCACTGTCACGGCGATGCTGGTATTCGACGTGGCCTTCTTTCAGGCCCCGGTCGCCAATCGTGACGCGGTGCGGAACGCCAATCAACTCCCAATCGGCAAACATGGCCCCGGGGCGCTCGCACCGGTCATCCAGAATTACGTCAACCCCCTTGACCACCAGTTGGGCGTACAGAGCGTCAGCAGCTGCCTTGACGTCAGGAAAACGGTCCGGGCTGATAGGGCAAATGACCACGGTAAACGGTGCCAAGGCGTCGGGCCAAATAATTCCCCGTTCGTCGTGGTTCTGCTCAATGGCCGCTGCGGGCAGCCTGGTAATACCGATGCCGTAACAGCCCATTTCCAACAACTGGGGCTTGCCATTGACACCCAGAAACGTGGCATTCATAGCGTTACTGTACTTGGTGCCCAGGTAAAAAATATGGCCGACTTCGATACCGCGTTCAATGGCCAGAACGCCTTTGCCGTCTGGCGATGCATCGCCCGCCACGACGTTGCGAATGTCGGCTACCACATGGGGCTCTGGCAAATCACGCCCCCAGTTCACGCCAGTCATATGGAAATCTTCTGCGTTGGCGCCACAAATCCAATCCGCCATCAGGGCGACGTCGCGATCGGCCACCACACGAACGTCCTTACCCACACCCACAGGGCCGAGGTAACCGGGCTTGCCGCCAAAGTGGCCCTCAATTTCGGCTAGGGTGGCAAAACGAAAATCTGCAAGGCCTTCTAATTTGCCCACCTTTATTTCGTTCATATCGTGGTCCCCTCGCAGCAGCAACAGCCACACCTGGGTGCTTTGCACGGCACCGCCGTCGCCTTTGGTGTCGGTCGCCAGAACCAGCGACTTGACCGTGGTTGCCAAGGGCACGCCCAGCAGCGTTGCCACGTCTTCGCAGGTGCTCTTACCCGGCGTAGGCGCCTTGGCCATTGCAGAAGTAGCCATGGGGCGTGTGTGTGTGGGTGCCAAGGCCTCGGCCTTTTCCATATTGGCCGCGTATTCACTGCCTGGGCAGTAGACGATGGCGTCTTCACCGGTTGCGGCGATCACCTGAAACTCTTCGCTCAGGTCACCACCGATAGCACCACTGTCGGCCGCCACCGCGCGGTAGGTCAAGCCAAAACGGTCAAATATTTTGCGGTAGGTGTCGGCCATCACTTGGTAACTGGCTTTGGCGCCGACCTGGTCGGCGTCAAAGCTGTACGCGTCCTTCATGGTGAACTCACGACCTCGCATCAGCCCAAAACGGGGACGCCGCTCATCACGGAACTTGGTTTGAATTTGGTAAAAATTCTTGGGCAACTGCTTGTAACTCTTGATTTCTTGCCGGGCAATGTCGGTGACCACCTCTTCGCTGGTGGGTTGGATTACAAAGTCGCGTCCATGGCGGTCTTTGATACGCAGCAACTCAGGGCCCATTTTTTCAAAACGACCGGTTTCCTCCCACAGGTCAGCAGGTTGCACAACGGGCATCGCCAACTCAACCGCACCAGCCCGGTTCATTTCCTCGCGCACGATGGCCTCCACCTTGCGAATCACCCGCAAACCCATGGGCATGTAGGTGTAAATGCCAGCGCCCAGTTTTTTAATCAGGCCGGCACGCATCATCAACTTGTGGCTAGCCACTTCTGCGTCAGCAGGGGCTTCCTTGAGGGTGGAAATGAGAAATTTAGATGCTTTCATGGCGTGACCTGGGAAACTACGGGTGGTTTCGCCCTTGATAGCCAGCGCATGCTGTGCATAATGGACGAAGTTTAAAAATTGGGGTTTGATTATGCTTGACAGGGACGGCTTCCGGCCCAATGTCGGCATCATCCTGCTCAACCAGAAAAATCAGGTATTTTGGGGCAAGCGCATACGGACCCATTCGTGGCAGTTTCCGCAAGGTGGTATTGACCGTGGGGAGACCCCGGAACAGGCCATGATTCGGGAGTTGCACGAAGAGGTGGGGCTCCTTCCGGAGCATGTGTGTATTGTTGCCCGTACCCGAGACTGGTTGCGCTACGAGGTGCCGGACCGCTTCATTCGCCGTGATGCACGCGGCCATTACAAGGGCCAAAAGCAGATCTGGTTTTTATTGCAATTGGTGGGTCACGATTGGGACCTCAACCTGCGTGCAACCGACCATCCAGAGTTTGACGCCTGGCGGTGGAACGATTATTGGGTGCCGCTGGATTCTGTGGTGGAGTTCAAGCGCGGGGTCTACGAGAACGCCTTGACTGAGCTCGCCCGATTTCTGCCGCGTCAGGATTCGCACAATCGTTTTTTGCGAAGCAGCCATCGTGAGCGCGATGCTGTTGCCGCGCCGCCAAGCATCGTGCAAGAGCCCAAGCCTGTCATGCGATCTTGCGATGCCGCTGTGGATTTGGACCCAACACCGGTCGTGAAGAAAGAGAATCCAAGTGCGCATTAACCGTTTCAGCGTCGTGACTCTGGCGTTGTGGGCTGCTGCTGCCACGGCCCAGTACGCGTTTAATCCACCCGACTGGGTCGAGGTGAAAGCACCATCACCGCCTGCCTTTGCAACAGATCAGTTGATACCCATCGACATGCCGAACTATGTGACGCTTGACGTCGGCATTGACCCCGCGACCGTGGTGGTGGGCACGGATGGGGTCGTGCGTTATGTGGTTGTTATGCGCAACGGGTCTGGTTCAACAAATGCAGCCTATGAGGGCATTCGGTGCACAACCGACGAGGTCAAGACCTATGCGCGCACCAACTCGGCGGGTGAATGGGTTCCCATTGCGGCGCCACGTTGGCGGTCTATCACCGACAACCTGCCCTCCAAACATGCATTTGCTATTGCACGGCAGGGTGCATGCAACACGCATTTGAGCAGCGGGTTGGATGGGACCTTGAAGGCACTCCGCAAAAATCAAAGAGTTGCGCGCTGATCGCCGTTTAGCGGGCCAGCACCATGTTGTCGCGGTGCACCATTTCCGGCTCGGCCGCATAACCCAATAGCTTCTCGATTTCAGACGAGGGCTTGCGACACAGCAAGCGGGCCTCGGCACTGGCGTAATTACTTAGCCCGCGAGCCACTTCCGCGCCACTGGCGTCTCGCACAGCAATCACGTCCCCGCGCGAGAACTCACCAGAAACCTGCAGCATGCCAATAGGCAGCAGACTCGTGCCTTGATCGCGCAACTTGGCAACGGCGCCAGCATCCACAACGACCGAGCCACGCAGCTGCAAGTGGTCTGCAATCCATTGCTTGCGGGCTTGGGTCTTTTGGGTCTGGGCGACCAACAAGGTGCCAATCGCCTCACCCTGCGCCAGCCGAATCAGGACATCCGGCTCGCGCCCCCATGCAATGACCGTGGACGCGCCAGAACCCGCCGCCCGCTTGCCAGCCAATATCTTGGTGATCATGCCGCCCCGACCAATGCTGGAGCCCGCACCACCGGCCATCGCCTCCAAAGCCACGTCCCCTGCGCGCGCTTCCGCCACAAATTGGGCGCCAGGGTCTTTGCGGGGGTCGGCGGTGAACAAGCCTTTTTGATCGGTCAGGATGACTAACGCGTCGGCCTCGACCAGATTGGCCACCAAGGCACCGAGTGTGTCGTTGTCTCCAAACTTAATTTCGTCGTTTACCACCGTGTCGTTTTCGTTGATCACCGGGAGCACGCGCAACTTGAGCAGGGTAAGCAAGGTGGAGCGGGCATTGAGGTAGCGCTCGCGGTCAGCCAAGTCTGCATGGGTCAGCAAAATTTGCGCGCTTCCCAAGCCATTGAGCTTGAGTTTGGTCTCGTACATTTGGGCCAAGCCCATTTGCCCTACCGCCGCAGCGGCCTGCAACTCTTGAATGAGCTTGGGCCGAGCCGTCCACCCTAAGCGCTTCATTCCCTCGGCAATGGCGCCACTGGAAACCATGATCACTTCGCGCCCGTCGCGCGTCAGATGGGCCATTTGCCGGCACCATTCCCCGATGGCCTCTTCGTCGAGTCCACGGCCTTCGTTGGTGACCAAGCTGGAGCCCACCTTGACCACGATGCGTCTGGCATCACGCAACGCACTGGAATTGAAATTCAGCATCATATTGGCGTCTAGCCCACGCAGAACCTGCGCAAGCAGCTACTATTTTTATAGCAAATTACGAGTCCGATCGGTCTACAAAACGCGGGTCAATTTCAGCCTCTGGCTGATCTGCAATCTGCTGGGCCTTAATATGGCGGTAGATTTCTTTGACCAGTGGCTCGCAGCCCTCGCGGGTCAGGCCGGATATTTCAAAGACTGGGCCTTTCCATTTGAAGCGTTTCACAAAATCCTTCACCAGCGCCGGGCGATCATCCTTGTCCACCATGTCGAGCTTGTTCAACACCAGCCAGCGGGGCTTGCTGTGCAGGCCCTCGTCATATTTTTTGAGTTCGTTAACAATGGCCTTGGCCTGCGCAACCGTGTCCACACTGTCGTCAAACGGCGCCATATCGACAATATGCAGAAGCAGCCGAGTGCGTTGCAAATGGCGTAAAAACAGGTGCCCCAGGCCAGCCCCATCGGATGCACCCTCGATGAGGCCCGGCAAATCCGCAACCACAAAGCTTTGTTCAGGCCCCACCCGTACAACGCCCAGATTGGGGTGCAAAGTGGTGAAGGGATAATCTGCAATTCGAGGGCGCGCGTTGGATACCGCAGTAATGAAGGTTGACTTACCGGCATTGGGCATGCCCAACAAGCCGACATCTGCCAGCACCTTAAGCTCTAGCTTCAGGCTTTTGTGCTCACCCGGCCAACCGGGAGTCTTTTGACGCGGCGCCCGGTTGATGGCGCTTTTGAAGCGCATGTTTCCGAACCCGCCGTCTCCGCCCTTGGCAATGGTAATTACCTCGCCCGGTGTCAGTAGTTCGTACAGTACTTCACCGGTTTCAGCGTCAGTGACGATGGTGCCGACCGGCATTTTGAGCGTGATGTCTGAACCAGCTGCGCCGAACATGTCCGAGCCCATGCCGTGCTCCCCGCGTTTCGCATCGTGACGGCGAGAAAAACGAAAATCGACCAAGGTGTTAAGGTTGGCGTCGGCAACGGCAAAAACATGGCCGCCACGACCACCGTCGCCACCGTTGGGGCCGCCAAATTCCTTGTATTTCTCATGCCGAAATGACACGCACCCTGCCCCGCCGTCTCCGGCCGAGATATCGATATAGGCTTCGTCAACAAATTTCATGGCATGTTTCGCAGTTATAAATGAAAAACCCCGCGCACAGGCGCAGGGCTTCTCAGGGGAGCTTGCAAGCGATTAAGCTGCAGTGACACTCACCGTGTGCTTGTTCAATGCGCCTTTGATGGCGAACGACACGTGGCCATCCGCCGTGGCAAACAAGGTATGGTCTTTGCCCATACCAACGTTTTCGCCAGGGTGGAACTTAGTGCCGCGTTGGCGAACAATGATTGCGCCAGCGCCGATCAACTCACCACCGAATTTCTTCACACCGAGCATCTTGGGCTTGGAATCGCGCCCGTTTCGCGTAGAGCCGCCGCCTTTTTTCTGTGCCATGACCCGTGCCTCTTATGCAGCAATGGCGCCGATGAGCAGCTCTGTGAACTGCTGGCGATGCCCTTGACGTTTTTGATAGTGCTTACGACGACGCATTTTGAAAATGCGCACTTTATCGTGCTTGCCATGTGTGAGAACGGTGACTGTCACCGTTGCGCCGGACACCAAGGGTGTGCCAACCTTTAATTCAGCGCCGTTGCCGACTGCCAAAACCTGGTCGATCACAATCTCTTGGCCTACGTCCGCAGCAATCTGTTCTACTTTAATTTTTTCACCAGCCGCAACCCGATATTGCTTGCCACCGGTTTTTATGACCGCGTACATATTGACCTCTTCAAATTGAGAATCTGCAAACGAATTTTCGCAGAGCCTTTGATTGTACCATTACCCCTCTAAATATACAAATGCCATTACAGGGAGCCCGGCAGCCACGCGCCTCTTTCTATAATCTTCCAACTTACAACCTGGTTTATTGCTTTGCAAGCTCGCTCCTCTGATTCTTCGGCTGGCCTTTCCATCATCGAGCAGGACATGCACGCGGTTGACCAAGTCATTGCGCAGCGGCTGGCATCCGGGGTGCCATTGGTGGGCAGCGTTTCCCAGTACATCATTGCGGCCGGCGGCAAGCGTCTGCGCCCCGCCTTACTGCTGCTGTGCTGTGGCGCCCTGGGATATACCGGCACCCAGCGCTTCAACATGGCGGCGGTTGTTGAATTCATCCATACAGCCACACTGTTGCACGACGATGTGGTCGACGAGTCTG